>DASQVB010000135.1:0-20236 GCA_035640975.1 Pseudonocardiaceae bacterium | reverse complement strand
TACGCGTCATCCGCAGCGCCGCAGCGTAGAGCTGATCAAGCAGCGGCATTGCATCGCGCTCGAAGCGCGCGGTGCGTTGCTCAGGCGTCTCCTGGACACCCTGATCCTGCTGGACGCCTTGGTTCTCCACGGCTTGATCCGCGCTGTCCGGCGGCGACACAGTAGTCCCTTCGGGTGTTCCGTCAGTGGCTATTTCGGGCGCTATTTCGGTGACTTTTTCTGGGCCCCGACCGGGACTCGATTCGGCCTGCCCGGGCTGAGCACGTTCACTGCTGTCGGCTGCCATCGCTCCGACCACCCCCATGCCCAGGTATGCACTGGGAGTTGAGGGTACGCGCCAGCTCGACGCTCGGCCCGGCGAAATAGGCCGATGCTGCCGTGCGATGCGGTCACGCCTCCGGTTACGGACCTGTTGGACTGTGGGTGCCACTGCCCGAGCAACGCCGCACCCGGCGCTGACATTCCGCCGCGTGGTCAACTCTGGGTGCCACCATCAGCCAGCCGGCGCTGTAGCCACTGCGCCACTGCACGGCCCACCGCGCCGGGATCGGCCTTGAGTGAATGGTCCCCTGGCAGCAGCACGATCTCCCGCCCGGTGGTGGGCTCAGGGCGACCGAATGGATCCTGCTGTCCCTGCACAACCAACACCGGCACCTTCACGCCCACCAGCTCGTGAATCCGGCTGCGGTCCGGGCGCCGCGGCGGGTGCATCGGGAAGGCCAGGCACAGCACGGCCACGGCCGCTCCCGCCGCCGCGGTGCGACACGCCACCCTCGCGCCCGAGGACCGACCCCCGAAGACGATTGGGAGACCGGCGAAGACCCCGTCCGCCAGATGCGCGGCCACGGCCAGCCACGCTTCGTCAAGCTGCCGAGCCGGTGCCGGGGCACGCCGACCCGCGACCCGGTACGGCTGGGTGACCAGCGCCACGTGTATCCCGACGCCGGTCGCCGCATTGGTGACCGCGATCAAGTCGGACGCGCCGGTGGAACCGCCCGCGCCATGCCCCAGCAGCACCGCCGCCATGGCCTGTGACGCCCGATGCAGTTCGACTTCGGCGGTGCCGTGGGGTGTCGGGATGGTCAGTTCCGTCACTGCACCTGATCCAGATCCAGCAATGCGGGCTGCTGCGGCTGCACTCGCTCGATCAGCTGGTGGCCACCGCGGCGGACGTCATTCACCGCCGTGGACACCGGCCGCAGCTCCAGCGCGTGCACCAGCTCGGCGGCCGGTGGCGCGAGCAGCTCACCGGGATCGTCGGAGTCCGGATCCAACCACGTCTCCCACGCCTGGGCGGGCAGGATCAGCGGCATCCGGTCGTGGATCTCGGCGAGCGGACCAACCGCTTCGGTGGTGACCACCGCGCAGGTCACCAGCGCAGGCGCGGTGGCTGTGTTCAACCCGGAGCCTCGCCAGGTTGACCACAACCCAGCCAGCGCCACGCCGGAGCCATCCGCCGGGGTGATGAAGACTGGTTGCTTGCGGCTCCCGGGCTGAGCCTGCCACTCGTACCAGCCGTCGGCCGGCAGCAAGCAGCGCCGCCTGGCTACCGCATCGCGGAAGGCGGGCTTGCCGGCAGCGCTTTCCGCTCGCGCGTTGATCATTCGGGATCCGACTCCGGGATCCTTGGCCCAGTGCGGCACCAGGCCCCACCGCATCACCCGGATGCTGCGCACGGTGCGGTCCGGGTCGGGGGTTCCCTGCGTATCGCGTGGATGCCGGGTGACGACCGACAGCACTGCTTTGGTCGGCGCGACGTTGTAGTCGGCTTCCGGCGCCATACCGTCGGTCGCGTCGAGCGCGTCGAACTCGACAGCCAGCGTCGCGGGATCTCGGGTTGAGGCATACCTGCCGCACATAGCCGCCATCGTGGCACGCGAGTGCGGGATGATGGGCGCCATGACGACCTCCGTTGCAGTGCCGTGGGCCGCGCCACCGGCGCCGGGCCCGGTGCGGGCCACCGTCACCGTCCCGGGCTCGAAGTCGATCACTAACCGGGCGCTGCTGCTGACCGCGCTGGCCGGCACCGGTGGCATTGTCCGGCGGGCGCTGCGCAGCCGGGACACCGATCTCATGGTCGGCGCGCTGCATGCCCTGGGCGTAGCGGTCACCAGCTGCGCCGACCAGCTGGAGGTAGCGGCACACCGCGGGCTGCGCGGCCCGGCCACCGTGGACTGCGGTCTGGCCGGCACTGTCATGCGCTTCGTCCCGCCGCTGGCCGCGCTGGCCGATGGTCCGGTTCGTTTCGACGGTGACGAGCGGGCCCGGCAGCGACCGATGGGTGCGGTGCTCGGGGCACTGCGCACGCTGGGTTGCCAGATCGACGGGAACGCACTGCCATTCGTGCTGCACGGCCGCGGGGCGTTGCCCGGTGGCGAGGTGCGGATCGACGCGTCGGGCTCCTCACAGTTCGTCTCCGGATTGCTGCTGTCCGCCGCCAGGTACGACGGTGGGATCACCGTCCATCACGACGGACCCCCGGTCCCCTCCCTGCCACACATCCAGATGACCGTGCAGATGTTGGCAGAGCGGGGAGTCGGCGTGGACACCGACGGCGCCACCTGGTGGCGGGTAGCCCCTGGTCCGATCGCGGGCGGCGACCATGATGTCGAGCCGGACCTGACCAACGCGGCGGTGTACTTGGCGGCCGCCGCGGTCACCGGCGGGGAGGTCACCGTGCCAGGCTGGCCCCGGCGCACCACCCAGGCCGGTGACGCGATCCGGCTGCTGCTGGCCCGGATGGGCGCCCGGGTGGTCCTCGACGAGGGGGGACTCACCGTTACCGGACCAGACCGTCTCAACGGCCTCGACGCCAACCTGCACGACGTCGGGGAGCTCACCCCGACAGTGGCCGCGTTGGCGGCGCTGGCCACCGGACCGTCGCGGCTGCGTGGGATCGCCCACCTGCGCGGGCACGAAACCGACCGGCTGAACGCGCTGGCCACCGAGATCGGCGTCCTGGGGGGTGACATCCGCGAGATCCCGGACGGCCTGGAGATTCGCCCCCGGCCGTTGCGCGCCGATCCCGGCCGACCTTGGGCCGCCTACGCTGATCATCGGATGGCCACCGCAGGCGCGATACTAGGTTTGGCGGTGCCAGGAATCGCCGTCGACGACATCGCCGCGACGGCTAAGACGTTGCCGGAGTTCAGCGCGAGCTGGTCAGCAATGCTGGTAGGTGATGCCGGCTGAGCCGGCCTGGGAACCACCGCCTCGACGAATCCGACGTCCGAGTTCGACCGGGACGGCGCGGTTCCCGTCCGCGCACCAAGCGCCGCCCTGAACACGCCGACGCGACCGGCGCGATGGTGGTGGCGGTGGACCGCGGCCGGTGGACCTGCGCGCCCGACGGTGATCCGACCGTCCGGGTGACCGCGATGCGGGCCCGCGAGCTCGGACGCACCCCGGTGGCGGTGGGCGACCGGGTGGGGCTGGTCGGCGAGGTCAGTGGCGCACCGGATGGGCTGGCCCGGATCGTCCGGGTCGATGAGCGGACCAGCGTGCTGCGCCGCACCGCTGACGACACCGACCCCTACGAGCGGATCGTGGTGGCCAACGCCCAGCAGTTGCTGATCGTGGCCTCGCTAGCCGATCCACCGCCGCGTACCGGATTGATCGACCGGTGCCTGGTGGCCGGCTACGCCGGCGGCTTGGAGCCGGTGCTCTGCCTGACCAAGCGGGATCTCGCCGCACCGGATGCCGTGCTGGAGCGCTACGCCGCGCTGGACCTGCCGGTGCTCGTCACCGCCCCGGAGACCGGGGTGGACGCGGTGCGCAGCCGGCTGGCCGGCCAGGTCTCGGTGCTGGTCGGGCACTCCGGAGTTGGCAAGTCGACATTGGTGAACCGGCTGGTGCCGGACGCTTTGCGGGTCACCGCGGCGGTCAGCGGAGTGGGCAAGGGCCGGCACACCTCCAGCTCCGCGGTGGCAATGCCGCTGCCTGGCGGCGGGTGGGTGGTGGACACCCCGGGGATCCGCTCGTTCGGATTGGCGCACGTGACGCCCGACGATGTGGTGCGTGCCTTCGCCGACCTGGCCGAGGCGATTACGAACTGCCCCCGGGGCTGCACCCACCTCGGCCCGCCCGCCGACCCGGAGTGCGCGCTGGACGACCTCGACGGTGCCGCTCGCCGCCGGGCAATGTCCGTCCGCGCCCTGCTCGCTGCGCTCGCAGACTCGTGAGTGCGTAACAGTATTCGACACTGTTACGCACTCACGACTCGGTTGCCCTGTGGCATGGTCAGGACCGTGCTCGTCGATCAGACCATCACCTACCTGGAGATGACATCTCCCGACCAGCTTCGCGCTGGCCGGGTGCCGCCCGCTGAGGTCACGATCGACAGCGTGGACGCGACCGCGCTGGTACTGATCCGCTCAACCCACGACCGGATCGCCACACCACATCATTGGTCGAGCCTGGACTGGACGGAACAACAGTGGTCGGACCTGTTGGCCCGGCCCGGCGTGCGGTCCTGGATCGCGCGTGTCGGCGTCGATGTCATTGGGCTAGTGCAGCTGGAGATCCATCCCGGCACCGACGTCGAGATCATCAAGTTCGGATTGGTTCCCGAGTTCGTCGGCCGGGGATTCGGCGGCCATGTGCTCACCGTGGCCACCCGACTCGCCTGGGATGTGGGTGGAGTCAGTCGGGTGTGGCTGCACACCTCCTCGTTCGATCATCCGCATGCACTGCACAATTACCGCAGTCGTGGGTTTCGCCAGTTCCAGGTCGTGCACAGACCCCGCGAAATGCCTGGATGAGATCTGCGCCGCCGAATCTGCTTTCCTCACTGCGATGCCAGTACCGCGGCGAGGTGCTGGCAGTCGGCGACCGTGACCGTGACAGCGGGATGGCGCAGGGCGCCCGTGGGCTCGATGCCGCGGACCGGCTCACGGAAGGTGATGCACAGGCCGCGGGTACCGTTGGTAGCCATGGTCAGTCCTCGATCGGCGAAGGAAAGGTGTGCCGGCCCCGCGGTCTTGATGAAGCCAAATGGTCCGGTCACCGTGGTGGCCGCCACGTTGGTGAGGGCTGTTCGTACTCTCCAGAGTCCGAATCGGATGGCAAGATCGCCATCGCGCACTTGGACCGCCGCGGTGGCCGGGGTGATACCGAAGGGCAGGCCCGCCAGCCGGTACGGAGTAGTGAACCGGAACGGGAAGGTCTGCGTCGCCATTGTATGGCGTTACCCGATAACGTCAGGCTCAAACGTGCGGTGACAGTCACGCACCGCGGATCACTCGTAACTGCGCAGCGAGTCGCCAATCAGCCACAGTGTGGGCGGCCATAAACCAGTGAACAACGCCCGACGCTCGGCGTTGCCCCGTTCGTCTTGATCCACCGTCTTGGCCCGGATCCATAGCCCAAGGCACAACGCGACCGACCCGAGGGACATGGCCTCGAGGTGCCCGCTGCGCAGTCCGACCCGGTGCAACGCCTGACCCACCATTCGCGCCTCCACTGCAGTTGTCGTTCACTGAAAGAACATGCCCAGTGTTCGCGCTTTCGGCCACGGACGCGACACCGAGGTCAAGGGGGCGCGGCTCCTCGGCGGCCCGGGTTGTATTGGCGGATGGTGAAGCGATCCAATGGATGTGGTGCAACCCCGGACGGCACCAGCACTAGACCGGCTATCTCCAACGGTGACTGTACGTCCGTCGAGACCGGCGTACCGGCTAACGACGCCTGCACCAGCTCGTGTAACCGTTGTCCGCATCGGCGGTAGAACCGCAACTGAGTACGGCGTCCGAAAAATCGCCAACCCATCCGTAACACTGGTCCGACAGCGGGTGAACGTTGAGATTGGCACGAGGCGACGAACTCGACCTGACCGGTGTTCAGCTGCTTGATCACCTCATAAGTCACGTTTCCCCGCTCGAGATGATGCTCGAGAGTCTCGTAGGTCCATCCCCAAACCTTCTCCTGTTGGTGGCGGGTCTCGTCGATGAGAGCGGTGATACGCACCCCCATGTAAAACCGCAGCACCGAGAAACGGCCTTCGAGCAGCAGGTTGCGGCCCAACAGCGGATCTCGACGGTGGTACACCGCACGAATGAGCTCGGGTGGAGTGAACTCGTAGTCTCGGACCAGGTCGCGCGCGGCCTCCCATACCCCGCCGGCCTCTGGTGGGCCGGGCCGCTCGCGACCGACCAGGCTGCGGTGCACATCGAAGTTCCATTCGGGCGGACGTACCTCGCTGGGGTCGTAATTGACTTGGCGATCGCGCAGCTCGGCCAACGCCGCGACGTAGTCGATGTTGCCCAGCAACCGGTCACGCACCGCGGGTCACTCGCACCTGCACAGCGAGCGGATCCGCAGGCTGAGGCACAGCGCGACCGATCCGAGGGGCATGAGCTCAAGGCGTCCGCGGCGTAATCCGAAGCGGTGCCGCACCTGACCCACCATCCACGCCTCCACACTGTTGTCTGCCTGAATACTGGCCCGAACGCTCCCTCAGTGTGCCGCCCATCCGCTCACGGGCGCGACAGGAACACCCCTGTACCCCCAGATCGGCAAGCTCACGTACCCTCGCGCTCTGTGGGTGCCAGCGCGCACGTGATACCAGTGGTTTGTGTCAGCGCAATGCTGGGCATCTGCTGATGATGTGCAGACCTTCCTGCCGTATCCAGATTTCGCGGCCAGCGCGGGGGTGCTTGACGGCCGCCGACTCGGTAAGCAGCGCGTCGAGGCCCTGCAAATCCTGCGAGCGCTCACGCGAGAGCACTACGGTTGGAAACATCACCCTGCGGTGCGAATGTGGGCTGGCCACGAGGAGGCCCTGGCCTCCTATGCGATGGAAATCTGCGCGGAATGGGTTCGCCGGGGACATGCCGACACCTGCGCGGCAAGCATCCGCACTGACTTGATCGCGGCCGGCCTACCGGCGCCTCGGCCTCAGCTGGAGCTCGCCGCGGCGCGGCGGTTGCCACCTTGGCTCGGTGACGAGCGGCTGCACCGCAGCCACCGTGCGGCACTGGCCCGTAAAGACCCGCTGCACTACCGGGATCACTTCGGCGATGTCGAGCACGACCTGCCGTACTTCTGGCCAGTACGCGGCCAGTCCCGGGCCGCACATCCGGACTGAGCTGTCTGCCCGCGGCGGGATAATGCGCGGTTACTGACGGTCTTCCGCTGCTGGCGGGACTTGATCGTTTTGGTCGGTCGCGCTCGCAGCCAGCGAGGGTGGCGCGGTGGCACCAAGCGTGAGGAGCACCGCTGAATGCAGCGAATTCGATGCGATGACTCCGGCCGGTAACCGTCGTTGCGCCCACCCGGGGCCAGCCGCGATCACCACGGTGCCGACCGATGACTGTTGTCGCAGTGCGGTGAGCTGGGACGGGCGAGCGGTCCGAGCCGTTTGCGCCCAGAGCACCACCGCACCAGGACTGCATCGCTGCACCGCGTGGGCCAGCGCAGGTGTGGGAGTTGCGGCGCCCAGCATTCGCACTGCGGTCCCGCGCGAGGCAAGAGCCGCCCGCAGCGCATCCAGCGCCAAGGTGTGCTGCTCGTTCTCAGCGCAGGCGAGCAGCAGCCCCCGCCTGCCAGGCGCCTGCGCCGCAGCCGGTACCTGATGCAGCATGGCGCTGATCGTCCAGGACAGCAGGTGCTCCACGTCGATGCAGCCACTTCGCTCGGTGACCCGGCCGATCTCCGTGATCACCGGTAGGCACACCTGGTTCCAGGTGCTGATCACACCGCGCTCATCCAGGTGACGCAACAGCGCTGCGGCCATCGCATCGCCATCCAGCCGCAGCGCCGCGGCAATCAGGCCGCGCACCACCCGAGCCGGTGGCGGCCCCTCAAGGCTTTCCGTCGATTCCGGAGCCGAGTCGAGCTCGGCAGGCGGCCGGGTATGCACCCAGCGTGCAGCCGCCGCTGGTGCTACCCCCTGGGCTACCAGCTGGCGCATCGCATCCAGCCGGGCGATGTCGCAGGCTTGGTAGCGCCGGTGCCGACCGGAGTCATGCCGGGTGGGATCCAAACCGTATCGCCGGCTCCAGGTACGCAGAGTCGACGGGGCCACCCCCAGGTGACGCGCAACCGCGCCAGCGGTCCACGCGGGCTCAGCGTCCGCCACCACATCGCCGCGCATCAGACCATCGTGACAGAGTCGGCAAGCTTTTCCTCGTTACGGACGGTCTAATGCACCAGACTTGCAATGGTTGATGCATCGGTCGCGTTGTCACCGCCCGCCCGCTGTGGTTGATCAAACCGCTGTGGTTGATCAACCACCCGAGTGCGGATGGTCACCCCCCCTCGAGGCCGCCCACCCGCAAGGTCCGCAGTGGTCAGGCAGAACCGGACCCACATGTTCAGCTGGATCTCCTTGGCCAACCGAAGCCGGGTGTAGAGCAGATCGATAACCCGACTACTCGGCCTCGCCCACGCCTCGATCTCAAACCGCAACCGGGAACCCGACGGCCGGACCCGGAACTCGATCTGTCCAGCTTCCAGATGTTCCGTCAACGTGGCGAGGCGAAATGATGTGCTGGTCTGGTGGACTACCCGAACCGGACCATCCCAGGGACCCGGCATGCGCACCACGACCTCGTCACCGACCGTCAACTCGCCAAGGGTGCCGGATATTCGCTCCACCGCAGTTACCTCGGAGGGCACTGCCTTGTTGAGGTCGGCGGCGACCTTGGCCGTCAATTCCTCCGCAGTTAAACATGAGTCGTCGATCTCCACCGCGAACAAACGGCGGAACAGCGGTCCGACACCGCACTCCATGGGCTGGCTTCGGTCGTCCACCAGATGATCAGGCAGCGGCGGAGGGAGATCAGTGGCATCGCCGGTCTCGACAGACCGGTGCAACGGCGTGGTCGCCCACAGGTAGCGCCATGACACAAGCAGAACACCCAGCGTCCAACGCGCCAGGGTCGTCGGCCAGCGAACACTCATTTGGCAATCTCCAGCCTGCTGTCGCACTCGGGACGGATGACACCGGCTTACCCGGCTCACCAATGTGTATGCGTCATCCCTGCAACGATTACTTGATGGTCAGCACAGCATCCAGCTCGGTGAGGGACAGCAGCCGGCACATCAGGCGGCTCGGATTGGTCAGCACCAGGGTTCCCCCCACTGCCCGCAGCGCCTGGTCAGCGTCCACGAACACGCCGAGACCAATGGCACCGACGAAGTCCAGCCCGGCTAGATCCAGCACCACGTGCCGGGAGCCCTCGTGCCGCAGCTGGTCCAGCGCGGTGCATAGCCCGGGCGCACTGACCAGATCGAGTGTTCCGGACAGCCGGACGTCGGTGTGTGCGGTGTCCGTGACCAGCTCCACGACCAGTGCCTCGTGGCTGTCCTCTTCATCTCCCGCAGTTGACAGGCAATCGAGCATGGTCATCCGATCCACTGGTCGACGAGTCTCAAACGATGCAGAAACGACGCAAGTACATACCCTACCTCAACACGGAAGACCGTCGCCGCAGCAGAGTCCTGCATCACGTGGCAGACTTGCCTGTCGGATGACAATGCTGCATCGTTTCGTTAACGTTTCGATTGGAGGAAGCCATGACCGAGGAGAGGCTGCACAAGGGTGACGAGGTGAGTTGGCGCAGCCACGGCGCAACGGTGGAGGGAGAGGTGGTCGAAGAGATCACCAAGGACACTGAAGCCGCCGGCCGGACGGTTCGCGCGTCGAAGGATGATCCGCAGTACCGGGTCCGCAGCGGCAGCAGCGGCAAGGACGCCGTCCACAAGCCGGCCGCATTGCGGAATCGATGATCGGCTCGTGACGGTCGCGCTTGCGCTGTTCACCCGTGATCTGCGGGTGCACGACAACCCTGTGCTGTACTCGGCAGCGCGGTCGGCCGAGCGTGTTGTACCGCTATTCGTGCTCGACGAGCGCATCCTCGACTCGGACTACAACTGCCCGAACCGGGCCCGGTTCCTCGCTGACTCGCTCGCTGACTTGCACACGAGCCTGCGGGAGTTAGGCGTCGGCCTCGTGCTGCGTCGCGGTGATGTCACCTCCGAGGTGGCCCGGCTGGCGCAGGAAGTGGACGCCGCAGAGGTGCACGTTGCCGCTGACGTCAGTGGTTACGCACAGACCAGGCAGGACAGTCTGAGCGATGCGCTCGGCCGGCGGAGGTTGATCACGCACGACAGTGTCACCGTTGTGGCACCCGGGTCGATCACTCCGAATGGTAAGGATCACTTCGCGGTCTTCACGCCGTACTTGCGGCAATGGGAGAAACAACCTCGACGAGCACCGCTGCCACCACCCGCGGCTCTGACATTGCCGTCAGGCGTACGGTGCGAGACGGTTGGGCGCCAGGCCGAGATTTGCGCCGGGCCCACGTCTCCAGATCTCCCAGCTGGCGGCGAGACGCAGGCGCGGCGGCGGATGCAGGCGTGGTGCGACGATGGGCTGCAGCGCTACGACGAGCTGCACGACGACCTCGCGGCGGACGGCACCAGTCGCCTGTCGGCGTACCTGCACTTCGGATGCCTTTCCGCCACCGAGCTGGCCGATCGCACGGCCGAGCGCGGTGGTGCGGGCGCGGCTGCGTTCGTTCGCCAGCTGGCCTGGCGGGACTTTCACCATCAGGTCATGGCCGCACGTCCAGTGTCCGCATACCAGGACTACCGCACCCGAGACGACCGTTGGCTTTCGGACCAGCAGGCGCTGGACGCGTGGCGAGCGGGCCGTACGGGTTATCCCGTGGTCGACGCCGGCATGCGCCAGCTGCAGCGTGAGGGCTACCTGCACAACCGGGCCCGGCTGATCGTCGGTGGCTTCCTCGTCAAGACGCTGTACCAGGACTGGCGGCTGGGCGCGCAGCATTTTTACAACCTGCTCGTCGACGGCGACATTGCCAACAACGCGATGAACTGGCAGTGGGTGGCCGGAACCGGTACCGACACCCGGCCGAACCGGATGTTCAACCCGCTGCGCCAGGCTGACCGGCTCGACTCCGAAGGCGCGTACGTGCGGCGCTACCTGCCAGAACTGGCCGAGGTAGATGGAGCCGCGGTGCATCGACCATGGGAACTGCCGGCACAGCAGCGGCGCAGACTCGACTATCCGGATCCGATCGTGGATTTGCGCGACGCGGCGCAACGATTCCGCCGCGCTCGCTCGTGAGTGCGTAACAGTGTTAGAAGACTGTTACGCACTCACGACCCCTGATGCATGTGCGGGTAGGCATGGTCGATCGGTGGGTCGAAGGTCTCCTTGATCGTCCGTGGGCTGGCCCACCGCAGCAGATTGACGGGCGAGCCGGCCTTGTCATTGGTGCCCGAGGCGCGGGCGCCGCCGAAGGGCTGGCGGCCCACGATCGATCCGGTGGGTTTGTCGTTGACATAGAAGTTGCCTGCGGCGAAGCGCAGCGCCGCCTGTGCCTGCGCCACCGCGGCTCGGTCGGTGGCGAACACCCCGCCGGTTAGCGCGTATGGGCTGGTGGAGTCGACGACATCGAGGATTGCGACATAATCCTCGTCGGGGTAGACGTGTACCGCGAGGATTGGCCCGAAGTACTCCGTCGCGAATACCTCGTGCTTGGGATCGTCGCCGACCAGCACCGTGGGGTGCACGAACCAGCCTTGCGAGTCGTCGCAACCACCGCCGGCGAGGACCTCGATCGACGGGTCGGCGGCGACCCGGGCCAGCAGATCGCGGTGCTTGGTGAAGGCTCGGGCGTCGATCACCGCCCCGCCGAAGTTCGACAGATCGGTGACGTCGCCGTAACTGATCGTCCGGGTGGTGTCGGCAAGCTGCTCGCATAGGCCGCCGTCCCACAGCGATCGGGGCAGGTAAGCCCGGGAGACCGCGGAGCACTTCTGGCCTTGGTACTCGAACGCCCCGCGGACCAGCGCCGTCGTCACCGCCGCTGGGTCGGCTGAAGGGTGCGCCACCACGAAATCCTTACCACCGGTCTCCCCCACGATGCGCGGGTAACTGCGGTAACCGTCCAGATGATCGCCGATGGTGCGCCAGAGCTTCTTGAACGTCGTGGTGGACCCGGTGAAGTGCAACCCGGCGAAGTCCGGATCGGTCAATGCCACCTCGCTGACCGCGGCTCCGTCCCCGGTGACCAGGTTGATCACCCCAGGTGGCAGTCCTGCGGCCGCAAGCAGCCGCATCGTGTAATGCGCGGCAAGCTGCTGGGTGGGAGTGGGCTTCCACACCACCGTGTTGCCCATCAGCGCGGGCGCAGTGGGCAGATTCCCGGCGATCGCGGTGAAGTTGAACGGGGTGATTGCGGTGACGAAGCCCTCCAGCGGGCGGTAGTCCATCCGGTTCCACTCGCCGGGTGCCGAGTTCGGTTGCTCGGCGAGGATCTGCCGGGCGTAGTGCACGTTGAAGCGCCAGAAGTCGATCAGCTCACAGGCCGCATCAATCTCAGCCTGTTGCACCGACTTCGACTGCCCGAGCATGGTGGCGGCATTGAGCGTGTCGCGCCACGGGCCGGCAGCGAGATCCGCGGCACGGAGCAGGACTGCGGCGCGCTCATCGAAGGGCAGCTCCTGCCAGGCCGGCGCAGCGTGCATCGCGGCACGGACAGCGGCGGCGACGTCGGTGGCAGTGGCCTGTGCGCTGATGCCGAGCACCTGGGCGTGCCGATGCGGAATGACCACGTCGAACGGCTCTCCGCCCGCCATCCGCTGCACGCCGCCGATCGTCATGGTCAGCTCGAGGCGCTGGGCGGCCAGCTCGGCGAGCTTGCCGGTCAGCGAATCGCGTTCCGGTGTTTGCGGCGCATAGCTGCGGACCGGCTCGTTGCGCGGGGCCGGGGTTGATGTGATCGCGTCCATCGGCACCTCCCTGCTCTGCCCTATGCCCGGCGTGTCGGGCTCTCCTGCCCAGTGTGTCGAGTCCTCCTGCCCGATGCTGCCCGGTACGGCACAGGAGCGCGACACACCGTGCATAGGAGTGCGACACGCGCGGGGGATCAGAGGAGTTCGAGGAGGAAGGGGATCTCCTGGGTGGCGTACCAGGCCATCTCATGGTCCTCAGCCTCACCGAGGATGAACTCGGCGTCCGGATCACCAAGATCGGCAGCGTCCACCACTGCTGCCGCAGTACGCACCGCATCCTCCGCCTCCGCCACGTCGACGTGCACGGCGGCGACCGCCCAGGTCGGCACCGGCCCGGCAACCGTGACGGCGGCGTCATCGAGATCGGGACGCAACCGCACCGCCTCCACATCAGCGGCCACCACGACACGGCGTGGCAGCACCGCAGGATCCCCGTCCAGCTCAGCGGACAGCAACCGCAGCGAGGCCCGGGCCGCCTCGTTCATCGCCGCGTACTCCAGCTCCTCGGTATCCCCTGCGGTGTAGGACTCACGAAGCATCGGAGTGAGCGCGAAGGCCGTGCCCATGACCGGGACCAGCTCTCCGCAGTCGACCAGCGTGTGCAGCATCGCCAGGGTGGCGGGGATGTAGACCCTCATTGTCCGGGCACCGTCGGCACCAGTTCCTCGATCAGCACAACCGGCATGCCGTGCATCCTGGCACGCCGGGCGGCCGTATCCGAACCTGCCATTCTGGCTAGGTGCGCCAACCTGAGGATCAGATCCCGAGCCGGCAAGCCATCAGCCCTCGGGATGTGTTCATCACTGTCTACGGTCGCAAACCGGTGCTGGAGGCACTCACCGACTCGGCGCTTACCGTTGACAAGGTGGTCGTGGCCGAGCAAGCCCGAGGCGACACGCTGCAGGAGATCCTGGACGCGGCAGCCCACCGGCAAGTGCCGGTCCAGCGGGTATCAGCGCACCGGGTGAAGGTGTTGGCCGGTAACGGCCGGCACGACCAGGGAGTGCTGGCCGACGTGGTGGCGCCCCGGATGCGGCCGCTGGCCGGCGCGCTGGAAACGATGCGCAGCCCGGCCGCGGTGCTGGTACTGGATGCGATCACCAATCCGGCCAACGTGGGCATGATCCTGCGCACCGCGACCGCAGCCGGAATCGACGGTGTGGTGCTGCCCCGCCGGGGGGTTCCCGCGATCGATCCGCTGGTGGTCAAGGCCTCGGCTGGAGTCGCCTTCCATGCCCCGGTCCTGCGGGCGGCCACCGCGGAGCGGGCCTGTGCGGCATTGCGCGCCACCGGGTTCGGGATACTCGGGCTGTCCGGTTCGGCACCGGGCGCCGCTTCGCTGTTTCGTGATCCACCGCCGCCCCGGGTCGCCTATGTACTGGGCAACGAGACGTCGGGAATCTCTCCGGCCGTCGCTGCGCAACTCACCGGCTGGGTCGGCATCCCGATGACCGGGGGTGTCGAGTCACTCAACGTGGCCAGCGCGGCAGCGGTGGTGTGCTTCGAATGGGCCCGACGGCGCGAACCGGAGTAGGCCGGTTATCCACAGGCCGCACTAATTTTTCGAAAGCCAGGACAACGCTCCTGCAGATCTTGCATACTTCCGGGCACTGGATCGTTGCCCCTCCTCCGATTCGGTGCCCCGGTCCCAGCCACCGCTGCGGACCACCCCTACGGCGTCTTCGGCCCCGCCGTCACTCGACCACGTTCACCCGACGTGGTCCCAGACGAGGAGGGTTCGTTGACCACAAGCATCGCCGAGCCACGTCCGCACCTGCCGCACGGACCGGTGCTACGCCGGTTGGTGGACGTTCTGCCGCCTCCGATGTCGAGCACGCCCCCAGCGGTGCCGGCCACTGCCCAACCGGCGCCGACCGCGAACCCGGCAGCGTCCGTCCTGGCTGAGCGGGTGCTGCGGGCGGCGGTGGAGATTCTCGGCGGTCTGCGGCCGGCGCGACAGCTGTCGCCGGTCCTGAGTCCTGACCTGCTGGCCTACCTCGCCACGCTGAAGTCGGTGGCCGGACATTTGGAGCCGCGGGTACGCAAGGTGTTCGCCCGGCAGCAGGCCGCTGGGGCACTGGAGGCGGTTGCACTGGTGACGCTGAACACTGGAGTACGCGCGCTGGCTGCCCGCTTCGAGGAGCACGTCGACGAGAGGGGCCGCCGATGGCGGTGCACGGCGCTGCAGTTACGCCTCACCGCCGGCGACCTGGCAATCCGTCGAGACCCTCGAACTCGTCGGCCGTGAAGTGCATCGAAACCACAAGAGGCAGACCGATACCCTGAGCACACCCAGTCGCAGTTCGCATGATGAGGAGGCGTTCCCGTCGATGAGCGACCACCAGCTCGTCCGACCTGCCCCTATCAGTGGCTTCCCGGAGTGGTTGCCCGAGGTCCGACGCGTTGAGCTGAAATGGCTCGATCGGATCCGCCAGACCTTCGAACGCTACGGGTTCTGCTCGATCGAGACTCCATCTGTCGAGGCGCTCGACGTCCTTGTCGCCAAGGGCGAGACCTCCCAGGAGGTCTACACCCTGCACCGCTTGCAAGCCGAAGCTGGCGACGACAACGACGGCAGCGATGCCCGTCTCGGACTGCACTTCGACCTCACGGTGCCCTTTGCGCGCTACGTCGCCCAGCACTTCAACGATCTGGTCTTTCCGTTCAAGCGCTACCAGATCCAGCGGGTATGGCGCGGCGAGCGTCCCCAGGAAGGCCGCTATCGCGAGTTCACCCAGTGCGACATCGACGTCATCAACGTCGACCAGGTACCGCTGCACTTCGACGCCGAACTCCCGCGGATCATCCACGAGATCTTGACCGGCCTGCAGCTGCCCGCCTGGTCGCTCAACATCAACAACCGTAAGGTCCTGCAGGGTTTCTATCAGGGTTTGGGTATTGGCGACCCCCTCGGCGTCATCCGCATCGCGGACAAGATCGACAAGATCGGAACCGGAGGCGTAGGAACATTGCTCGCTTCCCAGCTGGGCCTGCACCCCGAACAGGTCACCGCATGCCTGGACTTGGCGCAGATCCGAGGCACTGACACGTCGGTGATCGACGACATCACCCGGCTCGGGTCCAAATCCGACCTGCTCGCCGAGGGCCTTGATGAGCTGGCGTTCGTGTTGGACTCCCTGTCGGATCTGCCGGCCGGCAGTGTCGTGGCCGATCTGTCCATCGCCCGAGGTCTGGATTACTACACCGGCACTGTGTACGAGGGAAAGTTCGCCGACTGGCCGAGCTACGGCAGCATCTGCTCCGGAGGCCGGTATGAGAACCTGGCTGGATCCTTCATCCGGCGCAACCTGCCTGGCATTGGGTTGTCCATCGGCCTGACTCGAATCTTCGCCAAGCTCGTCGCCGAAGAACTCCTGCAGACCGGCCCCAGCTGTCCCAGCGATGTCCTCGTGGTGATTCCTAACGACCAGCGGCGCCCACACGCGGTGGCCACCGCCGCCCAGCTGCGCGCCCGCGGGCTCAACACCGAGCTGTACCACCAACCCGACAAGCTGGCCAAGCAGATCCGCTACGCCTCCCGCAAGGGCATTCCGTTCGTGTGGTTCCCGCCGTTTGAGGACGGCAAGCCCCATGAGGTGAAGGACATGGCCTCCGGTGACCAGCGCGAGGCCGACCCTGGAAGCTGGCAGCGCCCCTCAGCCGTCCAGGACTGACAAAACCAGCATGGCAAGAAGACTCGCCTCGGGGGAGGTCAGGAGCGGGCGGTGGTGGGGGCACCGTGGCAACGCTTGTACTTGCGGCCCGAACCACACGGGCAGGGGGCGTTGCGCGAGGGTTCCCGCTTCGTGGCGCCGTTGCTGGCGTGCCGAGGACCACTGCCACGCCCCCGAACCTCGGTGCCGCCACCTTCGGCCGGTCCGGTGTAGGTCAGCGGCCGGGATGCCGGCTCGGGCTGCTCGTCGAGCTGTGGAAGCGCCGGAGCAGCGACCGGCGCTGGGCTGGCCGGTGCAGGGGTGGTCGGGGCAACCGGAGCGGGGGCTTGGGCGGGGTCGGCAGCGACCGGCTCGGCGACCTGGACCTGCACGTTGAACAAGTACCCGACGGACTCCTCCTTCAACGCCTCGAGCAGCGCGCCGAACATCTCGAAACCCTCGCGCTTGTACTCCACCAGCGGGTCGCGCTGCGCCATTGCACGCAGCCCGATGCCCTCCTTGAGGTAGTCCATCTCATAGAGGTGCTCGCGCCACTTGCGGTCCAGTACCGACAGCACCACGCGGCGCTCGAGCTCCCGCATCGCGCCCTCGCCTGCCGCCTGCTCGAGTGCTGCCTCGCGGCGGGCGTAGGCCCCGCGCGCGTCGTCGAGCACGGCCGCCAGCAGCACCTCACGGGTCAGGTCACCAGCGTCGTCACCGAGGTCCTCGTGCTTGATACCGACCGGGTACAGCGTCTTGAGCGCCGTCCACAGCTTGTCGAGATCCCAGTCCTCGGCGTACCCGTTCTCGGTGGCGCCGTCGACGTAGGCGGTGATCACATCCGTCATCATGTGCTCAATCTGCTCGCGCAGGTCCTCACCTTCGAGCACCCGGCGGCGCTCGGCGTAGATCACCTTGCGCTGCAGGTCCATGACCTCGTCGTACTTGAGGACGTTCTTGCGGATCTCGAAGTTCTGTTGCTCGACCTGGGTCTGCGCGGACTGGATCGCCCTGCTGACCATCTTGGCCTCGATCGGGATGTCGTCCTCCATCCGCAGCCGGGTCATGATGGACTCGACCATCGGGCCGTTGAACCGCACCATGAGCTCGTCACGCAGGGAGAGGTAGAACCGGGACTCGCCGGGGTCGCCTTGGCGCCCGGAGCGGCCACGCAACTGGTTGTCGATGCGCCGCGACTCGTGCCGCTCGGTGCCCAGCACGTACAGTCCGCCGGCTGCGACGACCTCCCGGGCCTCGACCTGAATCTCGCCGCGGGCCTCGTTCACGGCGGCCTCCCAAGCGGCCTCGTACTGCTCGGGAGTCTCCACCGGGTCCAATCCGCGGGCCCGTAGTGCGGTGTCGGCGAGGAACTCCGGATTGCCGCCCAGCACGATGTCGGTCCCGCGACCAGCCATGTTGGTGGACACCGTGACCGCGCCCTTGCGACCGGCCTCGGCGACGACCATTGCCTCCTTCTCATGCTGCTTGGCGTTGAGCACCGAATGCGGGATGCCAGCGGCCACCAATGCCTTGGACAGGTACTCGGAGCGCTCCACGCTCGCGGTGCCGACCAGTACCGGCTGCCCCTTTGCGTGCCGCTGCGCGATGTCGGCCACCACTGCGGCGAACTTGGCCTCCTCATGCTTGTAGACCAGATCGCCCCGATCCTCGCGGATCATCGGCTTGTTGGTGGGAATCGGCACCACACCCAGCTGGTAGATCTGGGCCAGCTCGGCAGCCTCGGTCTGCGCGGTACCGGTCATTCCGGCAAGCTTGTCGTAGAGCCGGAAATAGTTCTGCAACGTGATCGTGGCCAACGTCTGATTCTCGGCCTTGATCTCCACCTTCTCCTTGGCCTCGATGGCCTGGTGCATGCCCTCGTTATATCGCCGGCCATGCAGCACCCGACCGGTGAACTCGTCGACGATCAAAACCTCACCGTCGCGAACGATGTAGTCCTTGTCCTTGCTGTAGAGCTCCTTGGCCTTCAGGGCATTGTTGAGGTAACCGACCAGGGGCGTATTGGCCGCTTCATAGAGGTTCTCGATGCCCAGTTGGTCCTCGACGAGGGCGACACCCTCCTCCGAGACTCCCACGGTGCGCTTGCGCTCATCCACCTCGTAGTGCATGTCGCGCTTGAGCATCGGGGCAAGCCGGGCGAATTCGCCGTACCAGCGGGAGGACTGGTCGGCGGGCCCAGAGATGATCAGCGGGGTGCGCGCCTCGTCGATGAGGATGGAATCGACCTCGTCGACGATGGCGAAGTTGTGCCCGCGCTGCACGCAGTCGTCGAGGTTCCAGGCCATGTTGTCACGCAGGTAGTCGAAACCGAGCTCGTTGTTCGTGCCGTAGGTGATGTCGGCGTGATAGGCAGCGCGTCGCTCGGCCGAGCTCATCTGGGACAGGATCACCCCGACCTCCAGGCCGAGGAACCGGTGCACCCGACCCATCCACTCCGCGTGGAATTTGGCGAGGTAGTCGTTGACCGTGACGACATGCACGCCCTTGCCGGCCATCGCGTTGAGGTAGGCGGGCAGCACACAGGTCAGCGTCTTGCCCTCACCGGTGCGCATCTCGGCGATGTTGCCCAGGTGCATCGCCGCACCGCCCATCAGCTGCACGTCGAAGTGGCGCTGCCCCAACGTGCGCTTGGCGGCCTCGCGGACCACAGCGAACGTCTCGGGCAACAGCTCGTCCAGCGACTCACCCTTGTTGCAACGGCTGCGGAACTCATCGGTCTTGGCGCGCAGGCCGGCGTCGGACAGACCGACGACGTCGTCCTCCAGGCCGTTGATGTGGTCGGCGATGGCGCGCAACCGGCGCACCGTCTTGTGCTCGCCGGCGCGGAGAAGTCGGGACAGAACCACCGTGGAAGACCTCACTCGTATCGGGACACTGCTCGGCGGGCGGGCTGCTGGTGGGGTGCTGCATGGCAACGTGCACCGCCGGTCTGCGCGCCATCGTATGCCCTGCACCAGTGGTGCCGTCATCAGCGCAGGTCAGTTGCGCGCACAAATGCATGATCGCCGTCTGTGTGGGGTGGGCGACACCTGAAAGAGGTAGCCCGCACACAGACGGCGATCATGACTTACCGGAAAGGCATTCAGACGAGTTGGATCACGCCGTAGTGGAAGCCCCGCCGGCGGTACACCACGCTGGGCAGGCCAGAGTCGGCGTCGGAAAACAGGTAGAAGTCGTGGCCCACGAGCTCCATCTCGTAGAGCGCCTGATCGACGGTGATGGGTTCGGCGGAGTGCTTCTTGCGCCGCACGATGCGACCCAGTCCGTCCGCATCCGGGGACTGCCACCGCTGGGTGGGCAGCTCGTACTCGAGTTCGTGGTCGGGTGCGTCCAGCACCGCCGTCCGGTGGTGCTGACCATTGGTTTGGGGCCCAGTCTCGAGATCTGCGTCGATATCGGGGGCCAGGACGGCCGCCAGCGGCGCGGTGGCCTCAGCGACGGAAGTGGGCTGACGACGTCCATGGTGCACCTTGCGGCGATCAGCGACTCGACGGAGCCGGTTCGCCAGCTTGCTTGTGGCCGCGTCCAAGGCGGCGTAGAAGTCGGGACCAGACGCTTCAGCGCGGACTACCTGCCCGCGACATTGACCGGTGATTTCCACTCGCTGGCAGCTCTTGGTCTGCCGAGGATTGCGTTCGTGAAAAAGCTCGACGTCGTAACGGATGGCCTTGTGGTCATAACGTTCGACGCGGGCGAGTTTCTCGGCGACGTGCACCCGATAATGATCGGGCACCTCCACGTTACGGCCCTTCACGACAATGTTCACGCGTGCGACCTCCTCGCGTTGTCCAGCAGGA
>DASQVB010000134.1:0-2012 GCA_035640975.1 Pseudonocardiaceae bacterium | reverse complement strand
CCGGAAATGTCCTCGGTAGTGATCAGTGGGTAGCGCGCACTGCGGTCGAAGCCGGCTTCGTCGAGCAACTGTTCGGCGCGCCGCACGTCGCGCCGCCGCTGCGGCAGGTCGCTGGCGTACGCGGGATCCCCGGTGCCGAGCACATCGTTGGCGGGCTTGCCGAACCCGCTGAGCACCTGCCGGACCATCGCCTCGCGGTCGACCCCGAGCCGCAGCGCCTCGCGCACCCGGACATCGGCGTACGGGCCGTCCGCCGCCCGCATCACGATCGGCATCGCCATGTCGTCCGGACGCCGGATGATCTGCACCTCGGGGTTGCCCTGCGCGCTTCTGGCCGCGACGGCGCCGACGTTGGACGCGAGATCGATCTGACCGCTGAGCAGCGCGTTCGTCATCGCTTGGGGGCTCTCAAAGATCCGCACCTCGATCGCGTCCAGTAACACGTCGGCGCGGTACCAGCCGTCGTTGCGGACCAGGCGGGCATTGCCGTCCCGGAAGGACTCCAACCGGAACGGTCCAGTTCCGGGCGCGTTCGCCACGTCGGTGGTGCCCTCCTTGAGCACGAAGGTGGTCAGCCGGGTCAGCAGCGGCAGTTCACTGTTCGGGTAGTTGGAGGTGAGCACGACCGCGCCGGGGCCGTCGGCCTTGATGCCCTGCACGTCGACACCGGGCAACCGGCTGGCCCCCGATGGTGTCTCGCGCAGCCGCCGCAGCGACCACACCACATCGTCGGACGTGCACGGGGTGCCGTCATGGAAGCGGGCGTTCTCGGCGAGTGTGAACCTCCAGCTGCGTAGATCGTTGCTCTCCCACGATGTCGCCAGTCTCGGTGCCACGGTCTCGTCCGAACCAGGGGCGGTCAGGCAGTCGTGCTGCAGGGAGATGATCAGATAGTCGCTCTCGTTGGCCTGTACTCCGTGCGGATCACGAGTGACCGCTGACGCTCTGCCCAGGGCGCCGACGCGCAGCGTCCCGCCACGTTGCGGTGGCCCGGCGGCGGACCCGGAATCCGCACCCTCGCGGCCCGACGTGCAGGCGGCGAGTAGTAAACCTGCGCCCATGCCCGCACCGGTCCGCAACAGCTGCCGTCTGGTTATGGTCACTTCAAGTACACCCTTCGCTCGATCGAGTGTATGGAATGCCTAACCTAAAGTGTGCTACGTCGCAAGTTGAATGGAATTTTTGACGAACAGTGAGCTACCTATGCCTGAGCGGCGCGGCAAGACCGGATTGTGGGCCGATAGCAGGCAGCTCACCGCGTTGACGGTGCCGATCGCGCTCACCCAGCTCGCTCAGGTTGCGCTCACCACCACGGACACCGTGATGATGGGCCTGATCAGCACAACGGCGCTGGCCGCCGGTGGCTTGGCGATCGTGCTGTTCAGCCAGGTCCGCACGATGGGCGTTGGCCTGGTCACCGCGGTGGGCAACCAGGTGGCCGCCGCCAACGCCCGCGATTCGACGGACCGGCCAGCGCTGCTCAGGGATCTGGTGCGGGCCGGGCTGGTGGTGGCCACCGCGGCCGGGATGCTCGGCGGGGCAGTGTTGATCGGCCTGGGCCACGCGTTGGTCTGGTTCGGTCAGGATCCGGTGGTGGTCGAGCCGGCCCAGCAGATGTCCCTCGCGCTGGCCCCCGGCTTGGTCCCGTGCCTGTGGTTCAACGTGATCCGCCAGTACACCGTGGGGATGCACCGTCCGCAGGCACTGGTGTGGATCACCGTGGCCTCCATTGCGGTGAATGCGGGACTGAACTGGTGCTTCATCCACGGCACGTGGTTCCTGCCGCAACTCGGTCTTACCGGCGTCGGATTGTCCACCAGCCTGGTGTACCTGGTGTCCTTTTGCGCGCTGTACCTGGTCACCCGGCGGGATCCGGTGCTGGCGCCGGCGTTGTCCCTGCGGGTGTGGCGGGTCCGGCCCGCCACGGTGCGCCGGGTGCTTGGTCTTGGGGTGCCGATCGCGGCGACGTACGGCTCAGAGGCCGGATTCTTCTCAGGGGTCACGTTGATAGT
>DASQVB010000133.1:0-2032 GCA_035640975.1 Pseudonocardiaceae bacterium | reverse complement strand
AATACCTGAGATCATGTTTCTCACAGCTTCGGTTTCCGCTATTAGTGAGCTCGTGTTGCCAGCGACCGTACTTCTAGGTCAAGCTGTCGTATTATGTTTTGGCCTGGGACTATTTTGGGAACGAAGACTTGTCCATGCAGCAGGAATAGGATGGGGCCGGATCCGGGACTTTCGAGCTTTGCAGGGTCTAGCCACCCCTATCATAACCATCGCAGTAGCCACTGCAATCACCATAGCGACTGGGCTTTTAGGTGCAACGATAACCTCCAACGTGCAGACATCCAACAGTCCTAGTCAGCCAG
This sequence comes from Pseudonocardiaceae bacterium, assembly GCA_035640975.1. Taxonomy (GTDB): domain Bacteria; phylum Actinomycetota; class Actinomycetes; order Mycobacteriales; family Pseudonocardiaceae. The sequence continues at coordinate 1,730 of DASQVB010000133.1, read as the reverse complement.
TTGCACCGCCAACGACTGTGATAGGTCCGAGATGATGCTCTTTTATGTTATTCACGTGGCTCACGCCCAATACCGGTAACTTAGGTCATGATCCGCTAGGGTTGGGGGGTGCCCAGAGCTGGTCAGGTGAAGTCCCGGTCGGGTGATCGGTTGACGGATCGGGTGGGGGTCGGGGTGTTGACCCGCTCGTTCCCGCCGGAGGTGGTCGATGAGGTCGTTGCAGGTCAGGGGCGTACCGAGCAGCGGTCGCGGTTGTTGCCGGCGCGGCTGGTCGTGTACTACGTGATGGCGTTGGCGTTGTTCGCCTCCGAGGGCTACGAGGAGGTGATGCGCCAGCTCGTGGCGGGGCTGGCCTGGACCACACGGTGGCGCGGGACGTGGCGGGTGCCGTCGTCGCCGGCGATCTCCAAGGCCCGCACCCGGCTGGGGCCGGCGGTGCTGGCGGCGTTGTTTGACCGGGTCTGTGTGCCGGTGGCCGCCCCGGACACGCCGGGGGCGTTCTACCGGTCGTGGCGGCTGGTGGCCGTGGACGGGACCACCTTCGACGCCCCGGACAAGGCGGACAACACCGCCCGGTTCGGGAAACCGTCCAACGATCAGGGCAAGGGCGCGTTCCCCCAGGTCCGGGTGGTCGCGCTGGCCGAGTGCGGCACGCACGCGGTGTTCGCAGCGGCGATGGCCGGGATCACCACCGGGGAGCAGGACCTGTTGCGGCGGCTGCTGGCCAAGATCGGTGAGGGGATGCTGGTGCTGACCGACCGCAACTTCCTGGGCCACCAGCTGTGGACCGCCGTCGCCGCGACCGGGGCGGAGCTGCTGTGGCGGGCCAAGTCCGACACCCGGCTGCCCGTCGTCGGCGAACTGGCCGATGGCTCCTACCTGTCGCACCTGGCCGCGCCCGGCACCCGCGGACGAGGCCAGCGGATCACCGTGCGCGTCATCGAGTACACGCTGCGGGCCAGCGAGTCGGCGCATCCGCACAAGGCCGGCGAGCTCTACCGCCTGGTCACCACCATCCTCGACCCCGACCTCGCCCCCGCCGAGGAGCTTGCTGGCGCCTACGCGCAGCGCTGGGAGATCGAGTCGGTCTTCGACGAGATCAAAACCCACCAGCTCCAGTCCCGACCAGTGCTGCGCTCCCGAGATCCCGACGGGGTCGAGCAGGAGCTCTGGGGGATCCTGCTGGTCCACCACGCGATCCGCGACCTCATCCACCTCAGCGCCCGCGACGTGGGCATCGACCCCGACCGGGTCTCGTTCACCCGCGCACTGCGCGCCGCCCGCCGCCAGGTCAGCGACCAGGCGGGACTTTCCCCCCTCCCGACTACGCCGCGCCCTGCGCGAGGCAGCCACTGAGCTGCTGCAACGGCTCAACAAGCGCCGCCGCCGACACAACCCGCGCGTCGTACGGCAAACCCACCGCACCCCGTTCCCCACCAAGAAGCCCATCGACCGGCACCTCGTCCACCCACCACCAGATCTGATCAACATCATCCGACGAGGCTAAGTTACCGGTATTGAGCATCGGGGAGGCACTCCAGTGCCTTTTGCACCTTCGGGCGCAGTCGGCCGGTGACAATCTGGTCGACGTGATCCCGAGCGGTGACAGGAAGATCGTTCTCAGCGGCCTCCACTGCCCGGCACACGAGCCGGTTACGGGCGTCAGAGGAGGCGTCGAGACCCGCGGCCTCGGTGACCTTCACCTCGACGTCTGCGGGCAGCGGCTTGCC
>DASQVB010000132.1:0-7358 GCA_035640975.1 Pseudonocardiaceae bacterium | reverse complement strand
CCGGGAACCGAACTCGCCGAGCGTGCCCGGCTCACCGCGCCAGAAGTCGCGCACCGTGTCGCGGAACTTGCCATTCCATTCGGTCCACAGTGGGGGGAAGTTGCCCACCTGGTAGCCCCCCGGCCCGACGTCCCACGGTTCGGCGATCAGCTTCACCCGGCTGATCACCGGATCCTGCTGAACCAGGTCGAAGAACGTGGACAGGCGATCCACATCGTAGAACTCGCGCGCCAGCGTGGAGGCGAGGTCGAAGCGGAAGCCGTCGACGTGCATCTCGGTGACCCAGTACCGCAGCGAGTCCATGATCAACTGCAGGGTATGCGGGTGACGCACGTTGAGCGAGTTGCCGGTGCCGGTGTAGTCCATGTAGTAGTGCGGGTCGTTGTCGACCAGGCGGTAGTAGGCCGGGTTGTCGACCCCGCGCATCGACAGTGTCGGTCCCAAGTGGTTGCCCTCGGCAGTGTGGTTGTAGACCGCATCGAGGATCACCTCGATTCCCGCGGTGTGCAATTCCCGGACCATCGCCCTGAACTGCGAAACGACCTCATGTGCCCGCAGCTCGACGGTGCCCGCCGCAGCATAGCCGTTGTGTGGCGCCAGGAATGCGACGGTGTTGTAACCCCAGTAGTTCGTCAAGCCTTTCTCGGCGAGGTTGTTGTCGGTGATGAACTGGTGCACCGGCATCAGCTCCACCGCCGTGACGCCGAGCGTGGTGAAATAATTAATCATCACTGGATGGGCGAGACCGGCGTAGGTGCCGCCCATCTCAGGGGGAATGTCGGGGTGTGCGATGGTCAGGCCGCGCACATGTGCCTCGTAGATCACCGTCTCGTGGTACGGGATACGAGGATGCCGGTCCTCAGCCCAGTCGAAGAAAGGGCTGATTACTACCGACTTCGGCGCGTGGCCGGCGGAGTCGGCGTCATTGCGCTGCTCGGGATCAGCAAACCGGTAGCCGAACAGCGACTCGTCCCAGTCCACGCCGGTGGATACCGCCTTGGCGTAGGGATCGGTGAGCAGCTTGGCGGGGTTGCACCGTTGCCCGGCAGCCGGATCGTAGGGGCCGTGCACCCGGTATCCATAGTGCTGGCCTGGGCCGAAGCCGGGCAGGTAGCCGTGCCAGACGAACCCATCGACCTCCGGCAGCCGGACCCGTGTCCCGGTGGCGTCGCTGTCACCGCTGTCGAAAAGGCACAGTTCTACGTTGTCTGCGGCCTCGGAGAAGAGCGCGAAGTTGGTGCCTGCGCCGTCGTAGGTGGCACCCAGCGGGTAGGCCGCACCCGGCCACGGCTGGGGGACGGTCATCGGTCTCCTTATCCACGCTAAAGGCAACTGCCGCACACCGGATCTGGGTCACGGTATCCGAACTGCCGGTGCCACCTGCCACGGCGGGTAACTGCTAACGGGACCGGACGGCCGTATCCAACGCTTGGCGCATCACCGTGATCGGCGCATCGCGCCCGGTCATGAGCTGGACTTGCGCGACCGCCTGATGCAGCAGGACTGCCAGACCACTGACGATCCGGCAGCCGGCACTGAGTGCGGACGCGGCCAGCGGCGTGGGCCAGGGCGTGTAGACGACATCGAGCACTACCGGCCTGGTGGACCACTGCTGCTGGCCGGCCAGCGCATCGGCGGCGCCTGGTGGCAGTGTGGAGATGACGACGTCGGCTTCGGGAACGGCACCGTCAGGTAATCCGCCGCAGATGGTCGGCTGGACACCGAGCCGGTCGGCCGTCGCGCGTAGATGCTCTGTTTTGGCCGGATCCCGCACGAGAACGGTAGGCGCTGTCTCCCCGAGCTCGCGCAGTGCGGCGAGCGCGGCTTGAGCGGTGCCACCCGCCCCGAGGATCACCGCTGCACCGACCCGGTCGAGTCCCGCCTCATGCAGCGCAGCAAGGATGCCGGCTACGTCGGTGTTCTCAGCCCGGCGGCGACTGCCCGGCTGGTCGAATACCAGGGTGTTCGCCGCGCCCACCGCGCTGGCCAGCGGAGCAACCTCGTCGGCTACGGTCAATGCCACCCGTTTGAGTGGCATCGTCAGCGACAGACCGGCCCACTCCGGTCCGAGTCGCTCGACAAAGGCGGGCAGGCTTGGTTCGTCGCACTCGAACGCCTCGTAACGCCAGCCGACCAGGCCCAACCCCGCATAGGCGGCGGTGTGCAACGCCGGTGACAGGGAGTGCTGGATCGGACGACCCAGCACTGCAGCCCGCCACTGGGCCGGCTCACTAGCCGCCGACTCACTTACTACTGTGAAATCTTCCCTACTGTGCACCCTTAGTTCACCTTCGAGTCAGTATGGACGAAAGACTGTTGGCTGCGGTCTTGCATGACGTGTTTGAAATCTGTTATTGAGAAGATTGAGATCTGCGTAGCTGTGTCGCATTCAACGGTCGCCGGCATCACGCCAGGAGGTAAGCAGTGGAACAGCCGAGCTGGGCGTCGGTTGGCGTGGATCTCGACCGTCCCAGCGTGGCCCGAGTGTATGACTACTACCTCGGCGGCTCACACAACTTCGCCGTGGACCGGCAGACGACTCGTCGGGCGATCGAGCTGTGGCCGGAACTGCCCTTGATCATGCAGACCAACCGAGCGTTCCTGCGTCGCTCGGTGCGATATCTGGTCAGCCAAGGCATCACCCAGTTCCTGAACATCGGCTCCGGCATCCCCACCGAGGGCAATGTGCACGAGGTCGCCCAGGTCGCTTCGCCGAACGCCCGAGTGGTCTATGTGGACATCGACCCGGTGGCCGTCGCGCACAGCCGGGAAATCCTGGCTGGGAACGACCACGCGGACGTCATCCAGGCCGATCTGCGCGACGTGGCGGGGATCCTCGCTGACCCGCGGACCAATCGGCTGATCGACCCGACCCAGCCGCTCGGTGTGCTCATGGTGTTTATCCTGCACTTCTTTCCTGATGAGACGGACCCGGCGAGCATCGTCGCGCAGTACCACAAGGTGATGGCGCCCGGAAGCCATCTCGTCCTCTCGCACGCCAGCTACCCGGGCCCAGCTGATCAGGTCAGACCGCTAACCGAGCACTACCGGCGCACCACCGCCCCGTTGACGATGCGCACCCGCCTGGAGATCGAGGAACTGCTCGGCGGGTTCGAGCCAGTGGCCCCTGGACTGGTGTTCCTGCCGCTGTGGCGTCCGGACTCGCCGGTCGATGTCGGTGATCATCCCGAGCGGTTCGGCCTCGCGGTGGTAGGTCGGCGGGGATGAGCTCCAGTCGGTGGCGTCAACTGTTCCCACCGTCGACGGCATCAGTGGGAGGGTGACCGATGGACCGGCCGAACTGGGCGTCGGTTGACGTGGATCTCGAGCATGCCAGCGTCGCTCGCGTCTATGACTACTACCTCGGGGGGTCACACAACTTCGCCGTGGACCGGCAGATGGCCCGGCGGGCGATCGAGATGTGGCCCGACCTGCCGCTGGCCATGCAGGCCAATCGCGCATTCTTGCGTCGCTCGGTGCGGTATCTGGTCAGCCAGGGCATCACCCAGTTCCTGGACATCGGCTCCGGCATCCCCACCGAGGGCAACGTGCACGAGGTTGCTCAGGTCGCTTCGCCTGAGGCGCGGGTGGTGTACGTGGACGTCGACCCGGTGGCCGTCGCGCACAGCCGCAAGATCCTGTCCGGCAACGACCGCGCGGACATCGTGCAGGCCGACCTGGGTGACGTGACGGGGATCTTCGATGACCCGCACACCGAGCGGCTGATCGACGTGACTCAGCCGCTCGGTGTGCTCATGGTGGCGATCTTGCACTTCGTTCCGGATGCGGCGGACCCGGCGGGCATCGTCGCGCAGTATCGCAAGATGATGGCGCCCGGAAGCTACCTCGCCATCTCGCATGGCAGCCATGCAGGCCGGCCCGATCTGTCCCAGCCGCTCGCCGATCTCTACCGGCGCACTGCCACCCAGTTGACGGCGCGCTCAGCACCGGAGATTCAGGCGTTACTTGACGGGTTCGATCTGGTGCCACCCGGAGTGGTGTTCCTGCCGCAGTGGCGTCCGGACTCGCCAGCCGACGTCGACGACCATCCCGAACGGTTCACCACCTATGCAGTAGTGGGTCGGCGGCGATGAGCCGCTTTGATACGCCATTTGGCGCCGTCGACGGCACTTGCGGTCAACTGACTGTGCTGTGCTGCACAACTCTGGCTAGAAACAGAGCTAGTATCAAGAGAGCTACAAGGAATTGCGAGAGCGCTGGTCCGGTCTTGCACGCGGTGTTTCCGGGCTGTTATGGAGAGTGTCGGGTCTGCGGTTCGCGGTTGTCGGCTTGCGCCGACATCAGTGGGAGGGTGACCGATGGGACGGCCGAGCTGGGTGTCGAGCGACGTGGACCTCGAGCACCCCAGCGCCGCCCGAGTCTATGACTACTACCTCGGAGGCTCGCACAACTTCGCCGTGGACCGGCAAATGGCCCGGCGGGCGATGGAGCTGTGGCCCGAGCTACCGTTGATCATGCAGGCCAACCGAGCGTTCCTGCGTCGCTCGGTGCGGTATCTGGTCAGCCAGGGCATCACCCAGTTCCTGGACATCGGTTCCGGCATCCCCACTGTGGGCAACGTGCACGAGGTCGTTCAGGTCGCTTCGCCTGAGGCGCGGGTGGTGTACGTGGACATCGATCCGGTGGCCGTCGCGCACAGCCGCGACATCCTGGCTGGCAATGACCGCGCGGACATCGTCCAGGGCGACCTGTGCGATGTCATGGCGATCCTCGATGACCCGCGGGCCAAGCGGTTGATCGATCAGACCCAGCCACTCGGCGTGCTCATGGTGGCGATGCTGCACTTCGTTCCGGACGCGGCAGACCCGGCTGGGATCGTCGCGCAGTACCGCAAGATGATGGCGCCCGGAAGTCATCTCGTCGTCTCGCACGCCAGCCACGATGGCCGGCCTGACCAGGCCGGGACACACACCGCCCTCTACCAGCGCACTGCCACTCCCATGAGGATGCGTTCACGGCTGGAGATCGAGGCATTGCTCGACGGTTTCGACCTGGTGCCACCCGGGTTGGTGTTCCTGCCGCTGTGGCGCCCGGATTCGCCGATCGACGTCGACGACCATCCTGAGCGGTTCACCGGCTATGCGGTGGTGGGCCGGCGAGAATGACCCACACGGATTACGAGGCGTTCGCCCGGCGCTGGGCCGAGACAATCGTCGGCACCAGCTACGTGCCGATTGGCCGCCGCGCACTGGCCAAACATCTGCTCGGGCTCACCCCCCGGCTGGTCGAGGCAACATTGGCCGCTGAGTTCGACCCTTCGGTCGGGCATCAGGTCGGCGTGGACATGGTCGCGGCACATTTCACCGGCACCGAGACGCTCAGCAAGACCCTCGCATTGATCGCTGAGGAATTACCAGGTCTGCTGGATGCACCTCCACCGGACATCAACGTCGCCAGCCGGATTGCTCAGCTGGTCGGCAGCGTGGCCGCCGGCTATGCCGGTGCATTACGCGAGCGCAGTCTTGATGAGCAGGACGCAATATATCGTGCTGGGTTGCGAGCACGCCAGCAGGCCGAACAGGCGCTGGCGGCCAGCGAGGCCAAGTTCCGTGCGATGTTCACCTCGGCGGGGATCGGGATAGGGATTGGTGACCTGGAGGGCAACGTCACAGACACGAATCCAGCTTTGCAGCGGATGTTCGGCTACACCGGTGAAGAATTCGCTCGACTCAATGTGAGTTCGATGGTCCACCCGCAAGACGCCGTCAGCGTGTGGGAAAACTATGAGGAATTGATCCACGGTAAGCGCGAACACTTCCGCACCGAGAAGCGATTCCGCCGTTGTGACGGGGGCGAGATCTGGTCAAACCTGACGGTGTCGCTGGTGCGCGACGAGTCCGGAGCGCCCGCTTACCAGGTGGCATTGCTGGAGGACGTGTCCGAACGGCGCCGCCTGCAGGACCGGTTGGAGTACCAGGCTTACCACGATCCGCTGACCAAGCTGGCTAATCGGGCCAGGGTCACCGATCGGTTGGGACGGATCTTCGCCGGACCGGCCGGTCAGCGCCGGGTCGGTTTGTGCTTTTTGGACCTGGACGGGTTCAAAGTGGTCAACGACAGCCTGGGGCACGACGTCGGTGATCAGTTGCTGATCGCCGTCGCGTCCCGGCTGAGCCGCTGCTGCGATTCCGGGCAGCTGGTGGCCCGAATGGGTGGCGACGAGTTCGTAGTCATCGTCGAGGACACCACCGGGGAGCACGACATGGCTGCTCTGGCCGATGAGGTGCTGACCGTCATGGCCGCTCCGATCCGAGTCGGCGATCACGAGCTGACCGTCACGACGAGCATCGGTGTGGTAGAGCGACCGGTGGCCGACACCAACCCCGCGGACCTCATGCAGGCCGCCGACATCACCCTGTACCGGGCCAAAGCCGAGGGTAAGGCCCGCTATGCGATGTTCGACCAGCACCGCAACGACAGCGAGGTGGCCCGTTTCACGCTGTCCGCCACGCTGCTGGCCGCGATCGACCGCGGCGAGTTCTTTCTCGACTACCAGCCGCTGGTCGCCTTGAAGGACGGCACGTTGCGCGCGGTCGAGGCGCTGGTGCGCTGGCGTCATCCGACACTGGGTGTGCTGGGACCCGAACGGTTCATCAGCCTGGCCGAGGAAACCGGGTCGATCGTGCAGCTCGGGCACTGGGTACTCACCCGAGCGTGCCAGCAGGCCCGAGCCTGGCACGACGCGTTCGGTGATGCTGCGCCGTTGGTCAGCGTCAACCTCGCGCCCCGGCAGTTGAATGAGCCTTCCCTGGTGGCCGAGGTCGCGACGATCCTGGCCGACAACGAACTCGACCCTTCCTGCCTGCAACTCGAACTCACCGAGCAGTGCTTGATGGGCGACGAGGCAGGTCCGCTCAAAGCGCTGACGAAGCTCTACCGCATGGGCGTGCGAATCGCCATCGACGACTTCGGCACCGGCTACTCCAACTTCTCCTATCTGCGCCGGCTGCCGATGCATGAGCTCAAGCTGGCCGGTTCGTTCGCCGTGAGCCTGCGATCTCCCGAGGCGGACCTCGTGGACGAGCAGATCGTGGCTACCTTGGTGAACCTGGCACACGCCTTGGACCTGAGCGTGACCGCGGAGGGTGTGGAGACCGACGTCCAGCTCGAGCGGTTCCGAACGCTGGGGTGCGACGTCGGCCAGGGATCACTGTTCGGCTTACCCGGTACTGCAGAGCAGATCGATACCAGGCTGCGGGCCACCACGTCACTCTACGATCGCCACAAGACGCGGTGACCGGGCCACTCACCAGGCTGACGGATCCTGCACACAGCGTGTCGCACGGTGTACCCAGCGTGCGGACACGCCTCGGGAAGCAACCGATCGGGCATGCAGG
>DASQVB010000131.1:0-4668 GCA_035640975.1 Pseudonocardiaceae bacterium | reverse complement strand
TTTTCATCACCATAGGGATTTCATCAACATAGGGAGAAGGAAGCAGACGTGCTTGACGTCAACTTCTTCGACGAGCTCCGCATCGGCCTCGCGACCGCAGAGGACATCCGCCAGTGGTCCTTCGGCGAGGTGAAGAAGCCGGAGACCATCAATTATCGTACGCTCAAGCCGGAGAAGGACGGGCTCTTCTGCGAGAAGATCTTCGGTCCCACTCGGGACTGGGAATGCTATTGCGGTAAGTACAAGCGCGTGCGTTTCAAGGGAATCATCTGCGAGCGCTGCGGTGTCGAGGTCACTCGCGCGAAGGTGCGTCGCGAGCGGATGGGCCACATCGAGCTGGCTGCACCGGTTACCCACATCTGGTACTTCAAGGGCGTCCCGAGCAGACTGGGCTATCTGCTCGACCTGGCTCCCAAGGACCTTGAAAAGATCATCTACTTCGCCGCCTACGCCATCACGGCGGTGAACACTGAGGAGCGGCACAACGATCTCCCCACCCTGGAGAGCGAGATCGGGGTTCAGCGTAAGCGGCTCGAGGACCGCCGCGACGCTGACATCGAGGGACGTGCGCAGAAGCTCGAGGCTGACCTCGCCGAGCTGGAGGCCGAAGGCGCCAAGAGTGACGTGCGGCGCAAGGTCAAGGAGGGCGGCGAGCGCGAGATGCGCCAGCTCCGTGACCGTGCCCAGCGCGAAATCGACCGGCTCGATGAGATCTGGACGACCTTCACCAAGCTCGACGTCGGCCAGCTCATCGTGGACGAGCTGCTCTACCGCGAGCTCTATGACCGCTACGGTGATTACTTCACCGGTGCCATGGGTGCCGAGGCGATCCAGAAGCTGATGGAGAACTTCGACATCGACGCCGAATCGGATAATCTCCGCGAAGTTATTCGTACCGGCAAAGGCCAGAAAAAGCTGCGAGCGCTCAAGCGCCTCAAGGTCGTCGCGGCATTTCAGGCCACCCGCAACAATCCGATGGGGATGGTCCTGGACTGTGTTCCGGTAATCCCGCCGGATCTGCGTCCCATGGTGCAGCTCGACGGTGGCCGGTTCGCTACTTCCGACCTCAACGATCTCTATCGCCGGGTGATTAATCGGAACAACCGGCTCAAGCGGCTCATCGACCTGGGTGCTCCAGAGATCATCGTCAACAATGAGAAGCGGATGCTGCAGGAGGCCGTCGACGCGCTGTTCGACAACGGCCGCCGCGGCCGTCCGGTGACCGGTCCAGGAAACCGTCCGCTGAAGTCGCTGTCGGACCTGCTCAAGGGAAAGCAGGGGCGGTTCCGGCAGAACCTGCTCGGCAAGCGGGTGGACTACTCGGGCCGCTCGGTCATCGTGGTCGGTCCGCAGCTGAAGCTGCACCAGTGTGGTCTGCCCAAGCAGATGGCGCTGGAACTGTTCAAGCCGTTCGTGATGAAGCGTCTGGTGGATCTTAACCACGCGCAGAACATCAAGTCAGCCAAGCGGATGGTGGAACGGCAGCGTCCGCAGGTGTGGGATGTCCTCGAAGAGGTCATCACCGAGCACCCGGTGTTGCTGAACCGGGCGCCGACCCTGCACCGTCTGGGTATCCAGGCCTTCGAGCCTCAGCTGGTCGAGGGTAAGGCGATCCAGCTGCACCCGCTGGTCTGCGAGGCGTTCAACGCCGACTTCGACGGTGACCAGATGGCGGTGCACCTGCCGCTGTCGGCTGAGGCACAGGCCGAGGCTCGGGTTTTGATGCTCTCCAGTAACAACATCCTGTCCCCGGCTTCAGGTCGTCCGCTGGCGATGCCCCGGCTGGACATGGTCACCGGGCTGTACCACCTCACCAAGCTCCGCGAGGGCGATCAGGGTGAGGGCGGCTCGTTCTCCTCACCTGCCGAGGCGTTGATGGCGCTGGACCGCGGCACCATCGGGCTGCAGGCCAAGATCCGGGTCCGGCTGCGCAACGTGGTGCCGCCGCTGGACGAGCAGTCCCGTCTTCGGGAGGCCCAGGGCTGGGAGCCGGGAGCGGCGTGGATCGCGGACACCACCGTGGGCCGAGTGCTGTTCAACGACCTGTTGCCCGAGGACTACCCGTACGTCAACGATGTGCTTCCCAAGAAGCGCCAGGCTGCGATCGTCAACGATCTCGCTGAGCGCTACCCGATGGTCGCCGTCGCCCAGACGCTGGACAAGCTCAAGGACGCCGGCTTTCACTGGGCCACTCGTTCCGGGGTGACCTTGGCCAGCGCCGACGTGGTGGTGCCGGCTGCGAAGCAGGAGATCCTCGACCAGTACGAGACCAAGGCCGACCAGGTGGAGAAGCGCTACCAGCGTGGCGTGCTCTCCCGGGACGAGCGCAACGGCGAGTTGGTGAAGATTTGGTCTCAGGCTACCGACGAGGTCGCCAAGGCGATGGAGGCCAACTTCCCCGAAGACAACCCGGTCTTCACGATCGTGTCGTCCGGAGCGGCCGGGAACATGACTCAGGTCCGGTCCCTGGCCGGCATGCGCGGGCTGGTCTCCAATCCCAAGGGTGAGTACATTCCGCGCCCGATCAAGGCCAATTTCCGTGAGGGCTTGAGCGTGCTGGAGTACTTCATCGCCACTCACGGTGCCCGTAAGGGGCTGGCCGATACTGCACTGCGGACCGCTGACTCCGGATACCTGACCCGTCGCTTGGTGGACGTCTCGCAGGACGTCATCGTGCGGGAGAACGACTGTGGTACCGAGCGCGGAATCCAGATGCCGGTCGCTGAGCCCGGACCGGACGGTGCCCTGATGCGGCACCGTTACGTGCAGACCAGCCTGTACGCCCGCTGCACTGCAGAGGACGTGCTGGACGACTCCGGCTCGATGGTCCTGCCGCGGGGTGCGGACGTGGGGGACGTGGCCATCGAGACGCTGCTCACGGCCGGTGTCTTGCGCGTCAAGGTGCGTTCTGTGCTCACCTGCGAGGCCGCTAATGGGGTGTGTGCAGTGTGCTACGGCCGCTCCATGGCCACCGGCAAGCTCGTTGACGTGGGTGAGGCGGTCGGCATCGTGGCTGCGCAGTCCATTGGTGAGCCTGGCACGCAGCTGACCATGCGCACCTTCCACCAGGGTGGGATCGCCGGTGAAGACATCACCACCGGCTTGCCCCGGGTGCAGGAGTTGTTCGAGGCCCGGGTGCCCAAGGGCATGGCGCCGATCGCCGATGCCGACGGCCGGGTTCGCGTTGAGGACGGCGAGAAGTTCTGGAAGATCACCATCATTCCGGACGACGGCAGCGAGGAGATCGTCTACGAGAAGCTGTCCAAGCGGCAGCGTCTTGCTGTGATCACCGTTGAAGGCACCGAGCGCCCGGTGGCCGACGGCGACCACGTGACCGTTGGTCAGAAACTGCTCGAGGGTGTGGTGGACCCGCACGAGGTACTCCGCGTGATGGGGCCACGGGAGGTACAGCTGCATTTGGTCCGCGAGGTCCAGCAGGTGTACCGGTCGCAGGGTGTGGACATCCACGACAAGCACATCGAGGTCATCGTCCGGCAGATGCTGCGTCGGGTGACGATCATCGACTCAGGCGCTACCGAGTTCCTTCCCGGTGGGCTGGCCGAGCGCGGCGAGTTCGAATCGGAGAACCGTCGGGTGGTCGCCGAGGGTGCTGAACCTGCTTCGGGGCGTCCGGTGCTGATGGGGATCACCAAGGCGTCGCTGGCGACCGAGTCGTGGCTGTCCGCGGCATCGTTCCAGGAAACCACCAAGATCCTCACCGATGCGGCGATCCAGGGCAAGAGCGACAAGCTGCTCGGGCTCAAGGAGAATGTGATCATCGGCAAGTTGATTCCGGCAGGCACCGGGATCAACCGGTACCGCAACATCGAGGTGCAACCGACTGAGGAGGCACGGGCCGCGGCGTACGCAATCCCGTCTTACGACGATGGTTACTACTCGCCCGACGTGTTCGGCGCCGGGACCGGAGCCGCTGTCCCCTTGGACGACTACGACTTCGGCCGCGACTACCGCTGACCCGCTGGGTTGGTTGGTGGCTCTTCAAGGACCACCAACCCCCGGCTCGGAGGTCTCACACTGCGGCCAGCCCCCTGGGGGGTTGGCCGCAGTTGTGTGCAGCAATCAGGGAGGTGGGTGGTCCGCGAACGTGCCATCAACGTCAGGTGCGATCTCCCAGTCGGCGAGTACTGCGGCGGTGTCGGCGCCGGGTTGGGGCGGCGGCGTGGGCGGGCCAGGGGCGGTGCGCGAGAACCGCGGTGCGGGGGCGCCCTGTGGCACCCCGTTGAGCTCGATGATGGTGCCGCGAGCTGCGGTATGCGGATGCGTGGGCACCTCGGTGAACGACAGTACCGGTGTCACGCAGGCGTCGGTTCCTTCGAACACGGACACCCACTCATCGCGGCTACGGCTGGCGAACACTTCGGTGAATCGCTCGCGCAACTGCGGCCAACCGGACTGATCGAGCTGCGCCGGCAGCGTGCGCCCGGCCAGCCCCAGACCTTCCAGCAGAGCCGCGTAGAACCGCGGTTCCAACGCGCCGACGGCGACGTAGCGACCGTCGGCGCAGGCGTAGGTGTCATAAAACGGTGCCCCGGAGTCGAGTAGGTTGCGGCCCCGCTGGTCGCTCCACAACCCGCAGGCGCGCAGTGACCAGAACATCTGGGCGAGCACGCTGACCCCGTCGAGCATGGCGGCGTCGACGACCTGACC
>DASQVB010000130.1:0-5030 GCA_035640975.1 Pseudonocardiaceae bacterium | reverse complement strand
GTGCAGGACCTTGGTGATCGCCGCGGTCAGCGTGGTCTTGCCGTGGTCGATGTGACCGATAGTCCCGATGTTGACGTGCGGCTTGGTCCGCTGGAACTTCGCCTTCGCCACTGGTCTCGTCCTCCTGCACTCGTTCTCTTGATCCGCCGGACCGTTTGGCGGTCCTGTGTGGCGGCATGCTGTCAGGGTGGTCTTGGCGGACCTCCAGAGGGGGGCCTCGGTGCCCGCTGCTGCGGCTAGCCGCAGCTGAAAAGGATCACTTCATCACTCGCCCGTCGCCTTCGCGATGATCTCCTTGGACACGTTGGCCGGGACCTCGGCATAAGAGTCGAACTGCATCGTGTACTGCGCCCGGCCCTGGGTCCGCGACCGCAGGTCGCCGACGTATCCGAACATCTCCGACAGCGGCACCAAGGCTTTGATGACGCGCGAACCGCTGCGCTCGTCCATCTGCTGGATATGACCCCGTCGGGAGTTGAGGTCACCGATGACGTCACCCATGTAGTCATCGGGTGTGGTCACTTCGACCAACATTGTCGGCTCCAGGATCACCGGGCCCGCCTTGCGCGCAGCCTCCTTGAGCGCCATCGATCCGGCGATCTTGAAGGCCATCTCGGAGGAGTCCACCTCATGGTAAGCACCGTCCAGCAAGGTGACCTTCACCCCGACCAGCGGGTAACCCGCGAGCACGCCGTACTGCATGGCGTCCTGCGCGCCGGCATCCACCGACGGGATGTACTCCTTGGGGATGCGCCCACCGCTGACCTTGTTGTCGAACTCGTAGAGCGCGCCATCGGTGGTCTGCAGCGGCTCCAATTTGATGATCACACGGGCGAACTGACCTGAGCCACCTGTCTGCTTGCGGTGGGTGTACTCCAGCTTGTCCACCGTCTTGCGGATCGTCTCCCGGTAGGCCACCTGCGGCTTACCAATATTCGCCTCGACCTTGTAGTCGCTGCGCATCCGGTTCACCAACACTTCGAGGTGCAGTTCGCCCATCCCGGCGATGATCGTCTGACCGGTTTCGTCATCTTGCTTCACCTGGAAGGTGGGGTCCTCCTCGGCCAGCTTCTGAATCGCCGTGCCCAGCTTCTCCTGATCGCTCTTGGTCTTGGGTTCGATGGCGACCTGGATGACCGGTTCCGGGAAGGTCATCGACTCCAGGATGATCGGCGTCTGCGGGTCACACAGGGTGTCACCGGTGGTCGTCTCCTTCAGGCCGATCATCGCGTAGATGTGGCCAGCCCGGGCCTCGTCGACCGGATTCTCCTTGTTGGAGTGCATCTGGAAGAGCTTGCCGATGCGCTCCTTGCGCTCCTTGGTGGAGTTGATCACCTGCGAGCCCGCAGCAACCCGACCGGAGTAGACCCGGACGTAGGTCAACTTCCCGAAGAACGGATGCGCGGCGATCTTGAACGCCAGCGCGGAGAATGGTTCCTCGGTCGTGGGCTTGCGGATGGCAGGCGTCCCGTCGGCCAGCATCCCTTCCATCGGCGGGACGTCCAGCGGCGAGGGCAGGTAGTCGATCACCGCATCCAGCATCGGCTGCACGCCCTTGTTCTTGAACGCCGAACCGCACAGCACTGGGTAGGCCTGGCTGTGCACGGTGAGCTTCCGGATACCCGCCTTGATCTGCTCGGTGGTGAGCTCCTGGCCGCCGAGATAGAGCTCCATGAACTCGTCATCGGTCTCGGCGACGGCCTCGAGAAGCTGCTCCCGGTACTCGTTCGCGGTCTCAACCAGGTTCGCCGGGATCTGCTCGACGGTGTAGTCCTCGCCCTTCTGAACCTCTCCGCGCCAAGTCAGCGCCCGCATTCCGACCAGATCGACGACACCTTGGAAGTCAGCCTCAGAACCGATCGGCAGCTGAATGACCAGCGGATTGGCGCCGAGTCGCTCGCGGATGGTGCGCACGGTGAAGTAGAAGTCCGCGCCCAGCTTGTCCATTTTGTTGACGAAACAGATACGCGGGACGTCGTACTTGTCAGCTTGCCGCCACACCGTCTCGGACTGGGGCTCGACACCCTCCTTGCCGTCGAAGACCGCAACGGCGCCATCGAGCACCCGAAGTGACCGCTCGACCTCGACGGTGAAGTCGACATGGCCGGGAGTGTCGATGATGTTGATCTGATGATCGTTCCAGAAGGTGGTGGTGGCAGCAGAGGTGATCGTGATGCCACGCTTCTGCTCCTCCTCCATCCAGTCCATCGTGGCGGCGCCGTCATGTACCTCACCGATCTTGTAGTTGATCCCGGTGTAGAACAGGACCCGCTCGGTGGTGGTGGTCTTGCCCGCGTCGATGTGCGCCATGATCCCGATATTGCGGACCCTGGCGAGGTCAGTCAGCACTTCACGTGCCACGAGAGTTCATCCCTAGCTGTCTCGAAAGTGGTTCGTCACCAGCGGTAGTGCGCGAAGGCCTTGTTCGACTCGGCCATCTTGTGAGTGTCTTCGCGGCGCTTCACGCTCGCCCCGAGGCCGTTGCTGGCGTCCAGCAGTTCGTTCATCAGCCGCTCGACCATGGTCTTCTCCCGCCGCTGCCGGGAAAATGTGATCAGCCAGCGAAGTGCGAGCGTGGTGGAGCGCACCGCACGCACCTCGACCGGAACCTGGTAGGTGGCCCCGCCGACGCGGCGGCTCTTCACCTCGATGGCCGGCTTGACGTTGTCCAGCGCGCGCTTGAGAGTGACCACCGGGTCCGTACCGGTCTTGTCCCGGCAGCCCTCCAACGCTTGGTACACGATCTTCTCGGCCACCGAGCGCTTGCCCTCCACGAGGACCTTGTTGACCAGCTGGGTGACCAGCGGCGAGCTGTAGACCGGGTCGGAGATGAGCGGTCGCTTCGGGGGCGGACCCTTGCGGGGCATCAGCTCTTCTCCTTCTTCGCACCGTAGCGACTGCGGGCCTGCTTACGGCCCTTGACGCCCTGAGTGTCCAGCGATCCGCGGATGATCTTGTACCGCACGCCGGGAAGGTCCTTCACTCGGCCGCCGCGTACCAGGACGATGGAGTGCTCCTGAAGGTTGTGGCCCTCACCTGGTATGTAGGCCGTCACCTCGACCTGACTGGTGAGCCGGACACGGGCGACCTTGCGCAGCGCCGAATTCGGCTTCTTCGGCGTCGTCGTGTAGACGCGAGTACACACCCCGCGTCGCTGCGGGCTGCCCTTCAGTGCTGCAGTCTTGGTCTTTGCGACCTTGTCCTCGCGACCCTTGCGGACCAGCTGCTGGATGGTAGGCATGGACCAGCTTTCTTCCGTCTTCTGGCGGTGGTGCTCTGTCATCTACTGCTCGTCTGGCTACTGCTCGTCTAGCGCTGTCGTGCTATACCGGTCGCCGGTTGGGGCGTTGCACGGCCGGTCACTCCGTACCCCGAGGTCGGGCGTGTCGCTGCTGGACCCAGCCGATTGTCAGAATCGGTTCCGACTGGAGCGCGGCGGCACCCTACGCCAGGCCGGAGGCGCGGGATCCTGGGTAACTGGAACCGCAACACCGGTGGTGCACCGCCAACAGACACGCGGAGCTGCCCGACCGGAGTCGGGCACCGTGACTAGGATACCGGGGGCATCCGTGCAGGGTCAAAACGCCCCCTTCCTCCGTGCTGCGGATCGGGCCACCGGGCTCGGACTCGACGCAGCGCCCAGCGTTATCTACTCTCCAGTAAGTATGATCTCGCAGGTAGATACGGTGCTCATCACCCGTCACCGGCGCAGCCCACGCTAGATCTGACAACGCCTGCCGTGGGTGTTGCATTCCACGACGTCGGCAACAGCTCGCACGGCGCGATGGAGGAGGAGCGCGATGCCGGGACCGCTGGTCGGGCTACGAGTGATCGAGCTGGCCGGGATCGGCCCTGGCCCCCATGCGGCGATGCTGTTGGCCGATCTGGGCGCTGACGTCGTCCGAGTGGAACGCCCAGCAGGTGGTCTGCAGCTCGCTCCGCCCGAAAGCGACCAGATGCTTCGCGGCCGCCGCTCGGTGGCACTCGACCTCAAGCGCCCAGCCGACCTGGAAACCTTGCTGCGCCTGGTGGAGCGGGCCGACGTGCTGATCGAGGGTCTGCGTGCCGGCGTCACCGAGAGGTTGGGCGTCGGTCCGACCGACTGTCACTCGCGCAACCCGCGCCTGGTCTACGCGCGGATGACCGGATGGGGCCAGGACGGCCCACTGGCCCAACGCGCCGGGCACGACATCAACTACCTCGCGCTGACCGGTGTGCTGCACGCCGTCGGGCACGCCGAAGACCGGCCGGTGCCGCCGCTGAACCTGGTCGGTGACTTCGGCGGTGGCTCGATGTTCTTAATAGTGGGAGTGTTGGCCGCGTTGTGGGAGCGGGAACGCTCCGGTATCGGTCAAGTCGTCGACGCCGCCATGCTCGACGGGGTCAGCGCGCTCGCCCAGATGTTCTGGTCCCTGCGGGCCTGCGGGTTGTGGAGCGACCAACGGGGCCGCAACCTTCTCGACTCCGGGGCTCCGTTCTATGACACCTACGCCTGCGCCGACGGTCGCTACATCGCCGTCGGTGCGTTGGAACCACGGTTCTACGCAGCTCTGCTGGAAGGTCTCGGACTGGCCGGGCACCCGCTGCCGGCGCAGCTCGATCGGTCTCATTGGCCGCAGTTGCGCGAGCGATTCACCGAGGTGTTCGCCAGTCGTGGCCGCGACGAGTGGGTGGCCGTGTTCGAGGGAACCGACGCCTGCGTGACACCGGTGCTGTCGTTCGCCGAGGTGGCCACGCATCCGCATGTCACAGCTCGCGGCACCGTCATCGAGCTCGACGGGGTGCCACAGGCGGCTCCCGCACCACGGTTCTCGCGCACCGCCCCGGACCGGCCAACGCCGCCCCCCCAACCCGGCGCCGACACCGCCGCAGTACTCGCCGACTGGGAGGCTCACCCCTGACGTTGGTGGCTCTTCAAGGACCACCAACCCCCGGCTCGGAGGTCTCACACTGCGGCCGACCCCGCCAGCCAGCCTGGCGGGGTCGGCCGCAGTTATGCGATCTCCCAGTCGGCGAGTACTGCGGCGGTG
>DASQVB010000129.1:0-15726 GCA_035640975.1 Pseudonocardiaceae bacterium | reverse complement strand
CCCCTGGAAAGGTTCAGTGCCCCGGCGAGCAGCCGGGCCGTGGTACCGAACCCCGCGACCGCGCCCACCCTTTCGGTGTTCAATTCTGCGACCACGTCAAGGACCCGCGCATAGGAACTCCGGAACTCGGCCTCGGCGTCGCGCAGCACCTGCAGCAACGCGTCAATGCGGGCCTAGGTGCAATCCTCCCGTGGTCACGACATGATTCTTGCGGGGACCCCCGACAATTCAGCACCCCGCAAGAACAGCCCCAGGAAACAAATCTCAGAATGCGACGAACGGTCACGCCGAAACGATGAACGGCGACCATCCCCCGAGACACGGGGATCGTCCCGGGAGTGGCTGTCAGGCCGCGGCTGCGGCGGAGGTCGCCGGTTCAAGAGCAAGACCCAGCACCTCGTGGACGTCGCCGACCAAATGCACGGTGAGCTCCTCGCGCACCGACTCTGGCACGTCATCCAGGTCTGGCTCGTTGCGCCGGGGCAGCAGCACGGTGGTGATCCCGGCCCGGTGTGCGGCGAGCAGCTTCTGCTTCACACCGCCGATCGGTAGCACCCGTCCAGTCAGCGACACCTCACCGGTCATCGCCACGTCGGCCCGCACCGGTCGTCCGGACAGCAACGAGGCCAGCGCAGTGATCATGGTGACTCCGGCACTGGGTCCATCCTTGGGCACTGCCCCAGCCGGCACGTGCACATGGACCCCACGCCCGGCCAGGTCGCCTACCGGCAACTCCAACTCGGCCCCGTGCGAGCGCAGGTAGGACAGCGCGATCTGAGCGGATTCCTTCATGACGTCGCCGAGTTGCCCGGTGAGCGTGACGTTCGTCGATCCGGTCTTCTTGTCGGCCAGCGAGGCTTCCACGAACAGCACGTCGCCGCCGGCGCCGGTCACCGCGAGCCCGGTCGCCACCCCGGGCACGGCCGTCCGCTCCGCAGACTCCGGAGTGTGCTTCGGCTGGCCGAGGTAATCCCGCAGGTCACCTGATCCGATGCGGATCGGCAGCTCGTACTGGTTCAGCGCCAACCGGGTGGTCACCTTGCGCAGGATCCGGGCAATCGCGCGCTCCAACTGCCGCACCCCGGCCTCGCGGGTGTACTCGCCGGCGAGCCGGCGCAACACGGCATCCTCGATGTGTACATCGTCCGAGCTCAGTCCGGCCCGGTCGAGCTGGCGAGGCAGCAGATGGTCACGCGCGATCGCGACCTTCTCCTCCTCGGTGTACCCGTCGAGGGTGACCAGTTCCATCCGGTCGAGCAGCGGCGCGGGGATCGAGTCGAGCACATTGGCCGTCGCCAGGAACATGACGTCGGACAGATCCAGCTCGACTTCGAGGTAGTGATCGCGGAAGGTGTGGTTCTGCGCCGGATCGAGCACTTCGAGCAGCGCGGCGGTCGGATCGCCCCGGAAGTCCGAGCCGAGCTTGTCCACCTCGTCCAGCAGAACCACCGGGTTCATCGTGCCCGCCTCGGAAATGGCCCGCACGATCCGACCCGGCAGTGCCCCGACATAGGTCCGGCGGTGCCCCCTGATCTCCGCTTCGTCACGCACGCCACCCAGGGCGACGCGGACGAACTTGCGGCCCATTGCCCTGGCCACTGATTCGCCTAGCGAGGTCTTGCCGACCCCGGGCGGTCCAACCAGCGCGAGCACGGCTCCGCTGCGCCTGCCACCCACGACACCAAGACCACGGTCGGACCGCCGGCGCCGCACGGCCAGGTACTCGATGATGCGGTCCTTGACGTCGGACAGCCCGAAGTGGTCAGCGTCGAGCACTTCGCGAGCGCCGACGATGTCGAAGCTGTCGTCGGTGCGGGCGTTCCACGGCATGTCCAGCACGGTGTCCAGCCAGGTGCGGATCCAGCCGACCTCAGGCGAGGCCTCCGCGGTCCGCTCCAACTTGGCGACCTCGGTCAGCGCGGCCTTGTGCACGTGCTCCGGCAGGTCCGCGGCCTCAACCCTGGCCCGGTAGTCCTGCTCCTCGGAAGTGGGCTTGCCGTCCAGCTCGGCCAGCTCGTTGCGGATCGCGGCGAGCTGCTGACGTAGCAGGAACTCCCGCTGCTGGCGCTCCATGCCCTCCTTGACGTCCTTGTTGATCGTCTCCGCGACGTCGAGCTCGGCGATCTGCTCTTGAGTCCAGCTGACGAGCTTCTCCAGCCGCGCCACCACATTCGGGGTCTCCAGCAGCCACAGCTTCTGCGCCTTGGTCAGATAGGGGGCGTACCCGGCGAGGTCGGCCAGCGCACCGGGCTCGTCGACCTGCCGTACCGAGTCAATCACCTGCCAGGCGCCGCGGCGCTGCAGGATCGTGATCACCAGAGCCCGGTACTCCGGGCCAATTCTGTAGCCCGGCCGCCGGCCGCCGTCTCATCCAGCACGGTGGCCTCCACCCACAATGCAGCACCTGGGCCCGTCGTCCCGGTTCCGATCCGGACCCTTGACGTTCCCCGGACCACCGCGGCCTGCTCTCCACCGGGCAGCCGGCCGATCTGCTCCACCACGCCCCGGGCTCCGACCGAGGCGTACTTACCATCAAGCCGAGGCACCAGTAGTACCTGCGGCTGGGATTCCACACCGGTCGCGGCACGAGCGGCTTCGATGGCCGCCCGGACCTCGGCGTCGGCCAGCGGGACCGGCACCACCATTGCCGGCAACAACACGGCGTCGTCGAGCGGCAAAACCGGCAGCTTCACAGTCTCGGTCAAGATCGTCACCTCTGTGAGGAATTGAGTCTGCTGGGCTCAACTGCCACGGCTACCTCAATATTCCTCGACGCCCGGGGCGTGCGGAGCCGCTCAGGTGGGCACATGGCCGATCCGCGGCGCACCCAAAGTTGACGCGGCAGGTAGTGCCCGTGCGCTGGGCGAGCACCGCGGCGTGAGCCAGCGACGCTAGGCGCACGTCGCAGCGGTGTTGGCGCGAGCAGCTTCCGCTGCCGTTTCGGCTCAGTCGGACCTATGCGAGGTGTCGGTAGGGCCTTCGCGCGATGCGTCAGCACAGCTTGACGGTGACTTCGCAACGACCCTGTTACGCACCCTGCAGATCAATTAACGGCTCAGGTGCGAGATCGCCAGAACCGCGGCAGTACTTGGTATCCACACCAGCACGACCCGGTACCGCCTCTACCGGGTCCGCGATCTCCCCGGGCTGGGGTCCCTGCATGCGCTGCTCGACATCACTGGCCTCTAAGCGGTGTCCCGAGGATCAACATCCGGTCACTAACCGGACCGGGGAGTACTGGTCAGATTGAGGCAGGCAACCGGGACACCTACCGGGCCGGGCGCGGTGGTTTGCGTGTCGTACAGCACGATCGATGCGGGTGCCCGGTCAGTAAAGGTGAAGGGAACGGAGGCGCCGGAGCTGGCTGAGCCGTCCCCATCGGTGCGTATGTCTAGCCAGAGCTCGTTGCGCGGATTGGCGTACTGGGGATCGGTCGAGGACGCTTGTCTCCCAGCGGGGTCAATGCGGTTCTGGTAGGGCGTCCCTGCCTCCGCGGCCGTGGCGCCACAGGCGTTGGTGTGGGCGCGCGCAACATAGCCGCGGTTGGGCAGCAGCCCGGCGACCGACAAGTTCGCCCCGGTCTGAGTGGATCCGTGGCCGGCCGGCATTATGCTGGCCAGGATCGATGCACCCTCCGGCACCAGGGCCGGATTGTAGGTGACGGCCTCGGCGCCCGGGGTAGGCGCGACGAAAGTGTCAACCCCGGACAGGGTCGCCAGATTCGGGGGTCCGGCGGGTGCCGGCGCAGGCGCCTGGGATTCATCGGTGGATTCCTCGCCGCCGCACGCGACCGGCGTGACAGTCATGACGGCTGCGACGGCAGCGACAGCCATCCGGCGGTATATCGGTCGCCGAATAGCTACGGAGTGCTCACATGATCCGACACTCGAGCACGCTACGTGACGCTTCTCACTCAAGAATAGTGGCCCCATGTGTAAATAATGGCATGTTGATCTACACTTGGCGAGGCTGTCTCGATAGCCGGGATTAACCGGCTGTCGCGCCTAGCTACGCTACTGCGATCCAGCTTCGTAGGACGTCTTACTTGGGCTGTCGCTGAGACCGTGTAACCACGCGCTCGGCCCGGACCATCCACCGCGAGGGGCAGTAGCTCAGCTAAGCCCTTGATGGACGTTGCACTCTCTCGTTGTTCTCCTCTTACCGCTTGGCGTAGTTCATCGATTGTTCCATCGTGCAAATACACGATGCCAGAGATGGAAAAGGCCCACGTACTGGGCGGGGCATTCCTTGCCAGAGCCCATGTTGGGTGCGATCGGGAGCCCATCCCACATCGAGATGATAGCCGCGCTTACCTCCCCGGAGTGATCGTAGATGGGGGTCGCAATCGTGTCGACGCCGGTAGGCCGGCGCCCCGTGCCTTCACGGGTACAGGCACTGTGGGGTACAGGCACTGTGCAGTTCAGCGGGTCCTGCTGCACAGCGAGGTGCACGAGCTGCTCGGAGAACCCTCCTCGAAGCAGTCGTGGTAACGGACAACGAGACCGGTGAACACCGCACTCTGGAGGCCAGCGAAATATTCGTCTTCATCGGCGCCAGCCCCTGCACCGACTGGGTCGCCGACACGCTCGCACTCGACTCCGGTGGCTATGTCCTTACCGGGTCGCAGTCCTTATCGGGTCGCACGCCAGCCGGGCGGTCGGCAACGAAGCTTCACGGCGCTCGGCCCCGCACTGCTGCTGAAGAGCAGCGCAGCCGGGCTCTTCGCGGTCGGCAACGTGCGCAGCGGTCGATCAAACGGGACGCTTCGGCGGTAGGTGATGGTTTCATCGCCATCCGCCTGGTCCATGAACACCTTGCCATCACGGATAGTGCGCCCGCAGATCACGTAAGGCCGCACAGGTCAGCCCGATGTATTGCCTCCCTCCTCGAATCCGGGCCGGGACTGCCGGTCGATCTGGAAGGGGCGCATACGGCCCGTCATGGTGTTGCCGACCACGGTGCAGTCGGTTGACTCTCCATCGAGCTGCACCGCACGGTCGCCGGCACCGGAGAAGCGGTTGTCACGAATGTTCACGTGGGGGAAGTTCCGCAGCAAGACTGCCTGAGAACCGTTGACCTCGCAGGTGTTGCCTACGAAGGTGATCGTGGTCTGTCCCGGCGGGGGGGTAGCGGCTCGGGGATCGTCGATGGTCGCGATCAGGCACTGGACGTCGACGTTCGTGCAAATGTTGTCGGCGATGACGACGTCGTAGGTGGGCGCGCCCCGGTCGGTGTCATAGGTCTGGAAGCAGTCGGTGTGCGGACCCCCGTCGCCGTAGCCGCTCGCCTTGATGTCCTTGATCGTGTTCTCGATCAACCGGTGGCCGATGCCGAAGAACCGGATGCCGTCGGCGTCGTTCTGAGTGCGCGCTACCGACTCGCTCACTGTGTTGTTCCGAAGCGTGATCCGCTGGCCGGCGAGCCAGATACCGGTCCCGTCGGCCCGCTGCACGGTGTTCGACTCGAGGAGCGTGTCAACGCAGCCGAGGCAGGCCAGGCCGTTCTCGGCGGCGTTGTAGATCACATTGTTGCTGGCGACGAGTCCACGACCGCTCATCGTCAGACCATCCCCGTCGCGCAGCGTCAAGCCCTGGATCACGACGTGGTCAGCCTCGACTCTCAGGCTTCGCATGGTCGCGCCATCGGCAACGATCGTGATCGGCTGCTCCGGCGTTCCCGAGGTCGTCATCTCCAGTTCGGCGTCGTGAAAGTCGTCGCCACTCAAGCACACCGTGGCGCCGGGCTGGGCCTGGGCCAAGGCATCGCTGGCCTGCTCGAATTCGGTGATCCGGTGGGCGCAGTCCACCGGCAGCGGACCAGCCTGGTTGGAGGGGGGTGGCCCGGAGGGAGGCGGCTCGTCGGTGGGCTGACCACCCGTACAACCGCTCACGATCAACACCAACCCGATCACCGTGGCATGCAAGCATCGGACCATGACCCCGTTCACTCACTCCCCCTTCCCTGCATCAAACGCCTCGCCGTGGCGACAAGCGTGCCTCCGACCTCGAACCAGCGGGACAGGGCAGGGTCGCCCCGCCGGAGGCGGGAGGACAGTATTTCTACTGCAGGGGGGTAGCGGAAGGGCTGAGCACCGAAAGATGCCTGGAACACCTCGGCCCGGGCAAGCCGGGTGCGTGACTGACCTGACCGTCGCGCTGTCCTCGCCGCTGCTGCCTCGGATGTGAGCTGATCAACCATGAAACCGACGTTAGGAACGGTCCGGTTATCTCCCCGTCCGGGATCGGTTAACGGTAGGCAAAATTCGGTGGTACAGCCGATAAGCTGCGCTGAATGGTCAGCGCGCGTTGCGGCGGCGCCAGGCCAGGACCGCCTTGGCGACGGCGCGACCGGGCGAACCGGCGATGCCCCCGACCGGGGCGGTGCCGGCCCCGGTGATGAACAAGCCTGGTACGGGCGTGTCATGTCCCGACAGGGCGCGGGTGGGACGCATCCAGCCCAGTTGGTCCAGGCTGATGTCCAGCGACATCGGGTGAGCACCGGGCCAGCGAAGCTCGTTCGCCATGTCCTGGGGGGTGCGGATGGCTCGCGCCACGATGGTGGAACGAAAGCCCGGCGCCCGAGCCGCCACCGTGTCGATCATCCGATCGGCGAATTCTTCCTTGGCCGCGTCCCAGCCACCACGGACCTGGAACGGCGCCGTTGGGCAGGCGAGGTAGACGGTGTGGTGGTTCGGCGGGGCGAGGCTGCCGTCCAGCTCGCTGGGCGTGAAGGCGTAGGTCGGTATCGGGTTATCAGGCAGTCGCCGTGCCTCGGCTTGGGCGAAACCGTCCGCCAATGATTCCAGGCTGTCCACGTAGGACTGCAACCCATTCCAGTCACCCGGCCTCGCATGGGTATAGGCGGGCAGGGCTGTCGTCGCCAGCAACACCAACATTTGTACGGCGTTGCTGCGATGGGTAGCCCGCAGCTGCGCCCCGCCGGCCCCGGACAGCGGCGGGTCGAGCAGCTCGAGCAGCGCGATCTTCGGATTGATCGCGGTGATCACGCAGGACGTGGTGATGCGCTCACCAGACTCGAGGTCTACCCCGGTGACCCGTTGCCAATCTCGGGTCACTCGGGTTACCGGCGCATTGATCCGCCACCGGCCGCCGTAGGACTCCAACCGGCGGGTCAGCGCGTCGATGAGCCCCTGTGCGCCGCCGACAGCATGCCACTGCCCGACCTGGTGATAGAAAGCCTGCCACAACCCATAGATCGCGCTGCCCGGTGTGCTCGGAGACGCCGAGGCGTGCGCGGCGAACGCCGAGATGGGTGCGCGAACCCGGTCGCTGGTCAGGCGCTGCTCCAAGACCCGCCCGTAGGGCGACAGCAGCAGCTGCGTGAGTCCGCGCGGACCACCGTTGCGAGCGAGCGCCTGTGTGGCGGCCCACAATCTCGCAGGCAGGCGGTGCAACTGGCGAGCCGGCCCGGCCCCAGCCTCAAGCCCGGCGCGGATTGCGGTGACGATCGGCATGGTGTCTGCCATCCACGCCCGGTACCGGTCGGCCTCAACCGGGTCGATCTCGCGGATCGACTCCACGGTCTGCGCCACGTCGCGGTGAAAGCGCACGATCGCTCCGTCGCGGTGCACCGCGACGGAGAAGGGGTCCATTTCCCGGTACTCCAACCCGGCCGCATGCAGCTCCAGCTCCTCGACGATGCCAGTGGCGTTGATGATGTTGTGCGCAGCCGAGTGGGTGTTGAACCGGTAGCCGGGCACCAGCTCCTCAGTGCGGGAACCACCACCCAGCTTGGCGGACTGCTCCAGGACCAGCACGTCCAAACCCGCGCGAGCCAAGTAACAGGCGGTGACCAACCCGTTGTGCCCGCCACCGACCACGATGTGATCAGCCATCCGCTCAACTGTACAAATCTGTCCAGTGCGGCGGCGGCGCGACATCAGGTAATGCGATGCTCAGCCACTGACAATGGCCCACACCGGCACGGGAGGCCAGGTGATCGAGCAAATCCTTCCCACGGCCGTCGCCTGCGCTGAGGCGTTCGACGATCCACCCGATGCCGTGTTGTTCCCGCAGGAGAAAGTGGTGCTGCGCCGGGCGGTGGACAAGCGGTGGCGGGAATTCCGCACGGTCCGCCACTGTGCCCGGCAGGCAATGCGGAAGCTCGGCCTGCCACCCGTGGCGGTGCTGCCCGGCGAGCACCGCGAACCGCTCTGGCCCCCCGGCGTCGTGGGCAGCATGACCCACTGCGCGGGATACCGGGCCGCGGCACTGGCCTGCAGCCGGGACATGCTCACTCTCGGGATCGACGCTGAACCTCACCAGCCGCTGCCAACCGACGTCCTGGGAGTCATCGCCCTGGACGAGGAGAAAGTCCGGATTTCCGAGCTGGCCGCAGCCCACGGCGCGTTGCATTGGGACCGGATCCTATTTTGCGCCAAGGAAACAGTATATAAGGCGTGGTTCCCACTGATGCATCGGTGGCTGGGCTTCCACGACGCCACTGTCACGATCACCCCAAATCCCGTCAACCCGACAGAAGGGGCTTTTTGTGCTGGCCTGCTGGTATCCGGTCCACTCGTTGCGGGCCAACCGCTCACCGAGTTCATCGGTCGCTGGCTGGTCCGTGATCGTCTCGTGATCACCGCGATCGCGATACCCGCAACCCATTCGGGTAATTCACAATCGGGTGATAATCAGTGGCCCGGCTCACTACCCGGGTAACCCCCGTATCGGACTATTCGACCCGTCCTGCGCGCCGTCGCAGCCTTTCGACCTGCGGCAAAGATGAATTCACGAGTTGAGTTACGGAATGTGACGGTGTCCATAGGCCGACCGGGCCGGATGTCAAGTCCTTGCATTACCGACGGTGATCCGTACGGTCAAGCTTCGTCCGGCACCATGGAGCCACCCTGGGGCAGGAATCCGGCCCCGGCGCGCACCGCCCTGTCCCTCGAGACCGGATACCCACATCCCACCCAGAGTCGGGACAGGGACGAAGACTGCTGATCGGTTCGGCGCGGGTCCGAATCCCGCGCGACCGTGACGTTTTCAGTCGCGTGCGCGGTCATGGAGACTGCATCATGACGAGGACCTCCCGATTATTCGCACGTACCGGTATCGCTGCCATCGCTGTGACAATTCCTCTAGTATTCGCGGCGCCCGCCCAGGCGGCCTCGCAGGATCAGTGGGATCGCTTGGCAAACTGTGAGAGCAGCGGTAACTGGCGCGCCAACACCGGCAATGGCTATTACGGCGGCTTGCAGTTCAGCCGCGGGACGTGGCAGGGGTTCGGTGGCGGGGCCTACGCAAGCACCGCCAACAAGGCCACCCGGTCACAGCAGGTTGCCATCGCCGAGAAGGTGCTTCGCGTGCAAGGTTGGAAGGCCTGGCCGGCCTGCTCCAGAAAGGCAGGACTCCGCTGACGACACGGCTCGTGCTCCCGTCCCACCCCACAGCGGGGGCACGAGCCCATCAGCTCTTCTGCTGGGTTCGGGAACAGGAGAGCTGTCCACGCATCTCAAGATCCGCAGGACACGTCTAGTCGTGAAGCGGGGGCTCGAGAATCAAGCTGCGCCGCAGGTGCCGCGCCAACGAGAACAGCGGCAGGTTGGCACTGGATGACGCCGCTTCAATGCCGCTATCGCACTAGTGCCGTGATGGCCGATGTGGCCAGGCGTGGACGTACCGGGTCCACATTTCGCTCGCCAGCCGGCCGGATTTCACGAGCCGGCCGAATCTGATGGGCTGCCCGGATCTCGCGGGCCGGATTGCCGTGCCACCGGGTGTCCGGCGCGATCTGTTCACCCTTCATCAGGAAGGAGTCGGCGTCGAGTACTGCGCGGTCACCCATCGTCACGCCGTAATGAATGAACGCGTTGACCCCTACAGTGCAGCCGGCGCCGATCGTGGTGTGGTCGGACTTGAAGATGCCCTCCTCTTGGGAGTGGCACTGGATGACGCTACTGGCGTTGAGCGTGCAGCCGTCTCCAATGGCAACCAGTGTCTTCTCCGGGATGTAGCAGCCGTCGTCGAAGACTCCTCGGCCGATGCGGACACCGAGCAGCCGCCAGATCAGGCTCTTGAACGGGGTGCCGCTGAAGGGCACTGCCGCCTCCAGCTTCCATAGCCGTTCATGCCACCAGTAGTAGGGGTCATAGATTGAGCAGGACTGCGGGCTCAGCGGACGGAATCCGCTGATAGCGCGTTCGACCAGCACGGAGTAGCTGACGTTGAACAACAGGCCTGCGACCACGGCTAGCGGGATCACTGTGAAGCGCAACTGGTCATAAAGGTCCACGGCGGTCAGCGTGAGCAGCACGGCAGCGAGGAAACGGATCCACTGCATCCCTAGGTACCAGCCGATGGTGGCCAGGTTGTATCTGTTCTTGGCGGCCAGGGCGTGGGGGAGCTTGGCAGCACTGACCGCGCCGGGCACCGGGCAAGCGCTGTGCACCGACCGTGGGATCTCAAAGGGCGGTGAGCCCAGAAGTCCGACGCCCTCCCGGACTTCGCCGTCGATGGGCACCATGGCCTTCGTCGCGAGCAGGCAGTTGTCTCCCGTGCGGCCCTGTGAGGGGTAGGCGATGTTGTTTCCGAAGAAGCTGCGAGAGCCAAGCGAGACGTGGGACACCTGAAACGACGTGCTGGAGTAGTCGGCGTTGTTGATTGACACGCCATCGGAGAGCATCGTGCCGGTACCCACGAAACTCAGGTACGGGCTGTCGTGCTTGAGCTCGTTTCCGACGTTTGATCCGGTCTGTTCGACCCGGGCAAGGTCATAGCCGAGGTAGCGCAGGTAGCCGACGATGTAGGAGCTGTCGCCGAAAAGCCGCAGGTAGAACTTTGAGTTGGTCAGCCGCCCGATCATCCCCTGGATCCAGTAGTGCAGGCCATACAACGGGTAGACCCTGTCCGCTGTGATGGCCAGGCTCAGTAGGCGCGGGATGGTGGCCACGACAGCGAGGCCAAACAGCATGATCCCGAAGAACAACACCAGCGAGATCACCAGCGCGTCGCGGTAGAACGTCCAGGTCGCCAGGGACTGGCCCGGGCCTAATAGGCCGGCAAGTAGCGGCACCTTGATGGCCAGCGTGACCACGATGGCCAGCGCCAGTGGGGCCGCCAGCAACAGCCCGGTCAGCGCCTGTCCGAGGCTGTAGAGCACTCGTCGCGGGGTGCCACAGCGGGCCGCAGCCACCGTCTGGTAGTTCACGTCGGTGCGCCGCGCCGGTGAACCGTGCCAGCTTTGACCCTGGGGAACGGCTTGACCGGCGTGCAGCGAGGATGCGTGGCCGATCTGGGCTCGGTCACCCATCGAGGTCTGGATGTCCAGAGTCGTCTCCTCGCCGACAATCACCTCTTTTCCGAGTGTGACGGGCCCGGTCTGGATTCGACCGGCGTGGGCGCGGTAGCAGGTGAACGACGAGTCCTTGCGGATGACCGTGCCATCGCCGATGGTGAGCAGATCGGTGCAGACCGGGACCGTCGCGGAGAAGATCGCGACGCCGCGGCCGATTCTCGCTCCCAGCGCTTTGAGGTAGAGCACATACAGCGGTGATCCCACGAACAGCACCAGGGGGTTGGTCCGGATCAGGGTCTTGACCAGCCAGAAGCGGACGTAGGCCAGGCTCCAGACGTGGATCTCGTGCGGTGTCCAGCGGCCGATGAGCGCCCATTTGGCCAGGATCGAAACGGTGCAGGTAGCCAACACGGTCACGCAGCCAAACACCAACGACCGCAGGTAGGTGTCGATGAGCTCGCTAGCGGCGCGGATCCACTCAAAACCGGTGACGAACACCAGCGCACCGACCGAGATCCCTGCTAGGAACAGCAGGAGCTGCAGCGCACCGCACAGCACAGGCGAGGCGCTGGCCACTGTGTCCGGTTTCGCCTGCGGCACCGTGGCGGCAGGCATCGGCGCAGCGGCGGGGGCCATCTCCTCGAGCTGCGCAGCGAGGCTATGGATTGTCGGCTGCAGGTAGACGTCTTTCATGGACACCGGCGGGAGATCCGTGCGCGTGCGGACCTGGGCGCAGAACTGCGCCATGAGCAGCGAGCTGGCACCCAGATCGTCGAAGAAGTGACTATCGACCGACACCTGCTCCAGGCGCAAAACACCGGCCAGCGCGTCCGCGAGGAAACTCTCGGTCGCGGTGGCCGCAATCACGTGCGGATGTTGCTCGACGGTACCGCGCCGGCCGGTGGGCGTGGGAAGGTTGTGGCGGTCGGCCTTATCGCTGGGAAGCGCCGGGATGACCGCGAGCTCCTCCAGATAGGCCGGGACCATGTACCGCGGCAGCCGCCGGCGCAGGTACTCGTAGATCTGCTGCTGATCTACGTCGGCGGTGCCGGCGCGGGGGCTGTAGTAGGCAACCAGCTCCACAGTGCCGGGTTCGGGCTCATAGGTGTCGACCACTGCCTGGGCGATACCCGGCACCTGGAGCAGCACTGACTCAATCTCGGTCAGCTCGATGCGGTAGCCGCGAATCTTGACCTGGGTGTCGATCCGGCCGTGGTATTCGATCTCACCGCCGCCGTTGATCCGGCCCAGGTCCCCGGTGCGGTAGATCCGGCCGGACGGATTGTTCGGGATACCGATGAAGTCGCGGATGAACACCCGGTCGGTGAGGTCGTCGCGGTTGAGATAGCCCCGCGCGAGCCCGATCCCGGCGATGCCGATCTCACCCACCTCACCAGGCGCCAGCACTCGTTGCTCCCCGGCCGGATCCAGGATCACCGTGGAATAGGTGGGCAGCGCAACCCCGATCGTCACCGGCCGGTCGGGGTGCACCGACGTCCAGGTCGCGGTGACCGTGGCCTCAGTCGGACCATAGACGTTGAGGAACCTGCGGTCGGGCCGGTGCCAGCGAGTGATCAGATCCTGCGGGCACGCCTCGCCGGACACCAGCAAAAAGCGCAGGCCGGGAAGATCCTCATCCAGCGTCGCCAGCAGGGTCGGCACGCAGCACAGCGCCGTGATCTGTTTCGCGTGGATGAATGCATGCAGCTCGTCACCCAGCAGGCTGGACCCACTCGGTTTGGGGACCAGGGTGGCCCCGACGATCAGCGGTACCCAGATCTCTTCGACCGAGAAGTCAAATGCGATCGTCATGCCCTGGTACACCCGGTCTCGCGGCTGGATCCCGTAGACCTCGGCCGCGACCCGAACGAAGTTGCAGATGCTGGCGTGCTCGACCGCCACCCCCTTAGGCCGCCCCGTCGAGCCCGAGGTGTAGACCACATAAGCCAGCTCATCAACCGGCTCACCCCGCTCCGCAGCAGTGAGCCGCTGATCAGGACACGCCGAGATCTGCGCCGCGGCCTCATCCACACACAGCAGCGTGACGGGAAGGTGCCCGACGCGGTCTCGCAGATGCCCCAGCGACACCACCATGCCCGCATCGGCATCACCCACGATGAAAGACACCCGATCCGCCGGGAACCCAACGTCCAACGGCACGTACGCGGCGTTGATCTTAAGTACGGCCAGCATGCCGAGGTAGGAATGCACGGCGTGGTCGAACAGCAGCCCGATTCGATCACCTGGCCGAGCTCCCTGAGCCAGCAGATAACGCGCAAGCTGGTTAGCCCGTGCATCCAACTGACCATGAGTCAAGGCCGTGTCATCGGCATCCACGGCAAGCCGGCCGCTGTGTCGCATCCGGTCACACAGATTCTCGACGAGGTGATTGAGACGCTCACCGGGTCGCCACCGAATCGTGTGCTCGGAGTCCGACCAGACCACAGCGTGGTTAGCCGGCACGACCCTGCGGAATGCGGGATCAACAAGGTTGCTTACCCCCGTACTGATGATGCCCCCTCGATCAGCCGTGGCCCTCGGCCGTAGTCAGGTGTGATGCGCCGGCAGTGGGGTTACCGACGGTGCCGCGCGATACACGCAGGTGCGATTAGTTGATTGACAACAGCGGCCCCGGCGACCACAGAGTTGACGGGCAGGACTCCTGCAAGGCTTCGAAGAAGATCGAACACGCGGTGTCGATGACTTCGGCGGTGACGTTCAGAGGCGGCAACATCCGCACGACGCAGTCGTTGCGTCCACCCAGCTCCAGGATCAACCCGCGACGCAACGCCGCGGCCTGGACCCGCCCGGCGAGCTCCCCTGCCGGTCTGCTGCCCAGCGGATCAGCGAGCTCGATACCCCACATCAGACCCCGACCCCGGACCTCACGCACCCACGGGTTGTTCCGCAGCCCGGCCAGCGTCCGAGTGATCTGCTCACCACGCCGCCGCACGTTGCCCAGCACATCGTCGCGGCGGAAAATCCGGATCGTTTCAATCCCCGCCGCGAAGGCAAGCTGGTTGCCTCGGAAGGTCCCGGTGTGCGCACCAGGCGCCCAGACGTCCAGCCGCTGGTCGTACAGGATGAGCGCGACCGGAGTCCCGATCCCGCTCAGCGCCTTCGACGCGATGATGACGTCCGGCTCGATGCCGTACTGCTCGAAGGCGAACCAGGTGCCGGTGCGGCCGCAGCCGGTCTGCACCTCGTCGACCACCAACGGGATGTCAAGTTCCCGGGTCAGCTTGCGCACCCGCCGGACGAAGTCTGGCTGGGCGGGTATGACACCACCTTCGCCTTGCACCATCTCCAGCACGACCGCAGCCGGCAACGGTATCCCGCCGTTGGGGTCCTGCAGCGCCCGCTCCAGGTAGTTGACGCAGTTGGTGGTGCAGGTCTGCGGGGTGAGACCCACCGGGCACCTGCTGCACGAGGAAAACGGGAAGAAGTGGACGCCGGGCACGCCGTTGGGAACGGGTGCCTTGTTGGCCACCAGCCCGGTCAGCGCCATCGCGGCATGGGTGGTGCCGTGGAAGCCACCCTGGAACGAGATCACATCACCGCGCCCGGTCGCGGTCTTACACAGCTTCAGCGCGGCGTCCACCGCGTTGGCTCCGGTCGGTCCGCAGAAGTGCACCTTCATCCGGTCACGCATTCCTAGCGGCAGCATGGACAGCTGCGCCTCGGTGAAGGCGTCCTTGGCCGGGGTGGGGAAGTCCAGCCCGTGGGTGAACACCCCGAGCTGCTCGATCACCGCCTGGACCAGCTCTGGATGGTTGTGTCCCAGCGGCAGCACACCAGCACCGTTGAGGAAGTCGATGAACACGTTGCCGTCAAGGTCGCGAACGAAACTGCCGGCAGCGTCAGCGATGGCGATCGGTAAGTGCCGGGGGTACACCCTCGCGTTGGACTCTCTGCGGTCCTGATTGGCTAAGAGCTCGGCCGAACGTGGTCCCGGCAGATCACCGTGGACGTACGGGCGGTGCAAGGTGTCTTGATGGATCGGCGCAACCATAATACCCCCTGGGCGGTTCACTTCGTCGCCCGCATAGACACGTGTGGGCGGTGAGCCACCTGCTTGACTCAACAGTCGGTTTTAAATGACCGAGTTAGTTCGATTCCCGCTCCTGTGCGGTTCGGCGCGGCCAGCGCTGGAGTGCGGTGGCGGCCATCACAGGGATCCCCCGAGCCGGCGAAGATCGTCCGGACTACCTCGACACGGCATCCTCTCGACCCAGCAGCACCTCCCGCGCCCTGCCGAGCCACCTGATGTTGTCGTGTCGTGGCCTCAGTTGCGTCGGTCGGCGTATCCCGCAGGAAGGTCGCCGGGGCGCAGGAGATGACGCTTTCGTCGTTGAGGCCGCTGGACTCGAGGAAGGTGATGGTAGCGAACTCGGGGACGAAGTATCGGGTAGGTCGGTCCCTGCGCCCCGGAACCGTTGCATCCCCGGCAGGTGCTCGTTTGGA
>DASQVB010000128.1:0-3713 GCA_035640975.1 Pseudonocardiaceae bacterium | reverse complement strand
GCCGTGGCCACCGTTGGTATGCCGATGACGCCCCGCTTGTGGTCGGTCACATCAAGGCCTTGCTCGCCGCTGGCCTGTCCACCAGCGTCATCCGCAAGGTTCTGCCCTGCGTCGAGAGTCCGGGCCCGGAACTGCAGCACTGTGCGGCCGGGCGCAACCCGTCACACACGGCCCCGCAACCCGTCACAAACCCTGCGCTACCCGTCACAGCTAATGCAACAGCACCCTTGAATCTCACATTCATGTCAGATCCTACGTTGCTGGTATGACCTTTTTTGTTGTTCAACGTAACGGTCGGGCGGCGACCGCCGAGGAGTTGGCGCCGCTTGCCTTCGCGGGCTATGCCCACTTCACTGCTATGCAGGTGCGTGGGGGCCAGGCCCGGGGCCTTGACCTCCATCTGGAGCGGCTGCGGTTTGCCTCGGTGGAGTTGTTCGGTCAGGCATTGCCCGACGATCGGGTGCGGTCCTATCTGCGGGCGGCGCTGGAGGCCGGTCCGGCTGACCTCTCGCTGATGGCCACGATGTACTCGCCGGCAGGCGAGTTCACTGTGGCCGGGGCTGATGTGGCGGCCGAGGTGCTGGTCCGTACTGGACCGGCCGCGTCCGGCCCGGAGGGCCCGCTGGCGCTGGCGACGGTCGAGTACGAACGGGTCCTCCCGGCCGTGAAGCATGTTGGCGAGGTGGCTAAGACGTATTTCCTCCGTCAGGCCGTTGGACAAGGCTTCGACGACGCCGCCTTCGTTGACCGTCGGGGTCGGCTCAGCGAGGGGTCGATCTGGAATCTAGCCTTTTGGGACGGCACCGCGGTGGTGTGGCCCGTGGCCGAGATGCTGGGCGGGACCACGATGGGCATTGTCCGTCGGCAGTTGGATCGCCTCGGCGTCCCCCAGCGCGTCCAGGAGGTCACGCTCGCCGACCTGCCGGCGTTGGCCGGGGGTGCGGTCATGAACTCATGGACGCCGGGTGTGGCGATACACCGGATCGGGTCTGTGTCCTTGCCTGAGGCACCGTCTTTCTTGGGGTTGCTTCACCGGGCCTACCAGGCCGAACCACTCACCTCGCCGTGAAGGCCGATCCGACCGCATCCTCAGATTGAACAATCCCATTTGCGCCAGATCTTGCCCACCCACACATGCGAGATCCCCAACTGCTTGGCCAGCAGCCGCGACGACCAGTGCGTCACCCCCAGCCGTTCCGGCGGTGGCTCCAACGTCGCCGACACCACCGCGACCTCGTCAACGTGTGCCGGCCGCCCCGGCTTGGGCCGATCAACCAGGCCACCGATCCCCTCGTGGCGTAGCACTTCTTCCACGCAATCACGGTCGGCTTGGACACTCCGACCCGCTCCACGATCTCCTTGACCGCCACCCCGTCCGCGGCCAACAACACAATCCTCGCCCGCTGCGCCAACCCGGCCCGCACCGACGACGAACGAACCCACGAGGTCAACTCCTCGCGGTCAGAACAAGAAAGGTCCACAGTCAAAGGCATGAACCATGACCCCAGAATTGACCCAGAAAGTAAAGATACTTCGTTACCGCAACACTAGCGAGCTTCTAGCGCTGGCATGGGTGGGCGGTGCCCGCTGCCGGGTGGTCGGGCCAGGGGACGGCGTAGTCCGGGTCTGTGCCGGTGGTGGCACGGACGAATCTGAGCAGCTCGCGGACGATACCGGCGTTGCCCATCGCCCATCCGGTTCGGGGTTGCAGCGTGCTGGGGGGCACTGTTGCATTGAGCCAAAGGGCGTCCTCGCCAGGGTTCAAAGCAGCAAAGCAGGCTCCACAATCCCCGTGGAGAACCATGACAAGCGGCCATCCGAGCCCTGTCGCGGGCTTCTGGCCAGGCAGATGAGACCAGCTCGAGTGGGCCGACCGCTCAATGCAACAGTGCCTCGCCACACGCTAACCAGCAGCAGACGCTACAACAAACCACACTCGACACGGCCGGACATGCGCTCATCAGCAATACAGGGCGGTCGGCGTCAGGTGCCAGAGACGACATAGGGGGCGAGGACATAGTCGGGGTGCTGTCGGCCCTGCCCGTCACTTCGAGTCGAGCACGAACACCGGGATCTGTCTGTCGGTCTTCTTCTGGTACTCGGCGTAGGGCGGGTATGCCGCCACGGCCCGCTCCCACCACTCGGCCCGCTCAGCGCCCTCGACCTCGCGCGCGACATAGTCCTTGGTCACGGTGCCGTCCTGCAGCGGGAACTCGGGGTAGGCCTTGATGTTGTGGTACCAGGTCGGGTGCTCTGGGGCGCCGCCCTTGGACGCGACGACGGCGTACCTGCCGTCGTGCTCCACCCGCATGACCGGGGTGTAGCGCAGCTTGCCGGTCTTCGCGCCGCGCAGCGTCAGCAGCACGATCGGTGACCCGAGCACCTCGATGCCCTCTGTGGTCCCGGTCTCAAGGATCTTGCTCGTCTGGGCCTGCACCCAATCCGTGGGGCTGAGTTCTATGGTCTCGTCTGCCACGTCCACGATCAACACGCCGCGCGCCACGGTCATTCCCGTCAGACGGTTGGTGCGAGGGCTGTTGAATCCGCGCTCGGCGGCATGACAGGGGCGTTGTGCCAGACGCTTTCCAGAGACGTCGAGCATGGTCCCGCGGTGCCTGCCTACGGCGCTCCGAAGTTTCGGGTACGGGCAATTCTACTTGCCCTCCGCGGCTCGGCGTCGAAGGTCGTCGACGTAGTCTGCACGGAGCACGCGACTACAGCGCGGGCGCTTCCCTGCGTTGATGTCCTCCACGTACTTGGCCAGGCGCTCAGGGTTTACCGGACCATCCGTTTGCGAGGGTCCAGCCCTGCATCGCCTCACCATCCATCCGGATGCCAGCGTCGTGCAATGCGAGCAGGCTGCTCACGACCATGTCCTTCCCGAAGCCTGCCGAGATGGTGTTGTTGTGGTTGACCGTCAAGGTGAGGCTTTTCATCGCCTCGACGACGACAGGGTCGAGCTCGGGCGTCAAGTCCTCCCAGGCCGAGCGGTCACCGAGGACCGTTGGCCGTACGGCTGACACCCACGGCCTGATGGCGTCTTCGTTCCAGGTGATGACGCACAGACACGGATGCCCCGACCGCCGTACTGCACCAGCTTCCCGATGTCCTCCATGTCCGCCCACGCCATCACCACCGTGCCGCTGCCACGGATGAATCCGCCTGTGGGTGCCGAACTGGTCATCCACGGCAGTGACCTGCGATATCGCTGGGCAGTGGTCCTCGGGCATGATCGCCGCCGTGGCCCTGCCACTGATGTATCTGATCTTCCGCCAGCTCGTGGACTGGCTCGGCCTGCTGGCCCGAGCTCAGGATCGAAGAACGCGGAGATTCTGGTGCTGCGGCACGAGGTCGCGGTGCTCCGTCGCCAGGTGAGCAGACCGCGGCTGTCCTGGGCGGACCGCGCTGCGTTCGCGGCTCTGATCCGGTTGCTGTCCCAGGCTGGCCGATTGCATCGGATCGTCGCGCTGAAGACAGTGCTGCGGTGGCATCGGGACCTGGTGAAGCAACGCTGGACCCAGCCTCGATGCCGCCGCACCGGCAGCCACGTACGGCATCCGAGCTGCGCCAGCTGGTGCTGCGCCTGGCCGCAGAGAACTCGACCGGAGGCTACCGACGAATCCACGGTGAACTCGCCTCCTCGGCTATCGGCTTGCGCCGAGCACGGTGTGGTTGATCCTCAAGCGAGCCGGCATCGACCCCGTCCCGCGCCG
>DASQVB010000127.1:0-6518 GCA_035640975.1 Pseudonocardiaceae bacterium | reverse complement strand
GGCCCGCCTCCGTTTCCGATGGCACCCGCGATCATGACCAGCCACATTCGCGAGCGCCGACAAGCGACTCACCACCTCAGCGCGATGATCAATCGACAGCAGCGCGGCACGGGTCACCCTCTCGCGGTCTTTGTTGATCTCGTCCCGGTGTATCGGCTGCTGCTTCTAGTCCCCGCTAGGAACGTGTACAGGTTTTGCCACCGAGGAAAGGATTGGCGATGAAGCGTCTCACTTCCGCGATCGCCGCGCTGTTGCTCGGGCTCGCCGTCCTGGTCTCCGCCGGGGCCTTCGCCGGACCCGCGGCAACCGCCGACCGCGCACAGTGCGCCGACCACGCGCACGGCTTCGCGCGGTTCCTGCAACAGTACGAAGCCGCCAACTCGACCTTCGTCAACGGCGACCCGTCGCCGTGGTTGTCGATCACCGCCGAGAAGGACCCGGCTTCGATCTTCGGCGGGTTCGGCGGTCTGGGAGACGCAGGCGTCGCGAAGGTCCGCCAGCGCTACCTGCTCGCGGCGAACGCGTTCCGCCCGAGCGGCGCCCAGGTTGACTTTGAGTACCTGGTCAAGGACGTGCGCGGCAGGTTGGCCTACACCGTGGCAATCGAGCGTGCCAACGTCCTGTACGCGGACAGACCGAGCGCCAGCAGCAGGTCCTGCGAGCCACGATGATCTTCCGCTTCGAGGAGGGAGCCTGGAAGATCGTGCACCGCCACGCGGATACGATGGTTGATCTGCAGCTTCCCACACCCTAGATGATCTATTCCAAGGGGTCAGTGGTCGTAGGCGAGCAGTGATTGTTTGATCGGCTGGCCGGTGTGGTCGTTGTGCCAGATCGCGGTGGTCAG
Source organism: Pseudonocardiaceae bacterium (assembly GCA_035640975.1). GTDB lineage: Bacteria > Actinomycetota > Actinomycetes > Mycobacteriales > Pseudonocardiaceae. Next base: position 5,671 of record DASQVB010000127.1, on the reverse strand, counting down.
GGCGAGGATGCGTTGCAGGACGCGGACCAGGACACCGGTGGGGGTCTTGCCGCCGTGGTCTTCGAGGTTGAGCTGGCCCTTGTAGGTATCGAAGATCGATTCGATGGTCTGGCGGAGGGGTTTGAAAAACCGGCTGCCTGCTCGGTCGGGTTCGCCTTTGCGGGCTGGTCTGAGCAGGGGCAGGCCTTCCTCGGTCAGGGTGGTCTCGAATTCGGCGCCGAAGTAGTTCTTGTCCCCGATGAGGACCTGCCCGGGTCGGTACGCGTGGAGGGTGGGGTCGGTGTGCAGGATGTCGAGCAGGACCGTTTGTTCGTTGGCCTTGGCGCCGGTCAGCGCGAAGCCGATAGGCAGCCCATGCAGGGTGGCCAGCAGGTGCAGGCACAGTCCCCAGAAGTAACGGGAGTGGCTGCGCAGTGGCCGTATTCGGCCCATCCGGCCAGCTCGCTGCGGTGCGCCTCGCCGCGCTGTCTTGCTCACCGTCACAAGCCCCCGACCGATGACCAGCCTGCGCCCTAATCGGCAATAAGCCGTCGCCGGCTGCGAGTCAGCTGACCGACCGGCCTGACACCACGCCCCACCTGCACCGTGGGACGGAGGCGCTGGGTTGCACTGTCGGGGTCGATGGATGTGACTAGTGCAGCGACGAGCATGGAGGTGTAGCGGTGCATGCAGAGACTGACTTGGTGGCCTTACTGCGCCGTCTATCTCCGCAGCTGCGTGAAGGCGCGTACGTCTACACGATCGTTTCCGACGCCATCCCGCCGGGCGCGGTCCCTGTCGTTGTCGTACGCGAGGACGAAGGATTGACACTGGTTTTGCCTCAGCAGCAAGCCGATGACCTTGGTCTGCCCTACAACTTCGTCGCCGCCTGGATCACCCTGCAGGTTCATTCGGCCCTCAGCGCCGTCGGCTTGACGGCGGCGGTCAGCCGCGTCCTGACTGAGGCGGGGATCAGCGCCAACGTGGTCGCCGGATTCACCCATGACCACCTGTTTGTGCCCCATGACCGGGCCGACGACGCCGTCCGTACCCTGGTGGCCCTGGCTGCCACCAGCTGAGCATCCGACAGCTCGATCTGGCGCCGGGTGGCTCAACGCTCCTCTAACCGCGTCGAGGCTCATGGACGGTGAACTTATAATCGCGCCATGGCCGGCGAGGACTATCGCCAAGTCAGCTTCGATGTCTGGCAGCGGATGGCCCAAGGTTGGGATCGAGAGCGTCGCTGGTTGTGGGAGACCTCGCACGCGGTAAGCGAGTGGATGGTCCAGGCGCTGGCCCCACAACCGGGTCACACGATCCTCGAGCTCGCGTGCGGCACAGGTGAAACGGGGTTCGCCGCCGCCGCCACGCTCGGTGACCAGGGCAGGCTGATCTCCACGGACTTCGCGCCGAACATGGTGCAGGCCGCGCGCGCCGAATCGCAGCGGCGGGGGCTGGGCAACGTCGAGCACCGACAGCTCGACGCCGAACGCATGGACCTAGACAACGACAGCGTGGACGGTGTGCTCTGCCGCTGGGGCTACATGCTCATGGCCCACCCTGCGGCGGCTCTGCGAGAAACCCGACGCGTGCTCCGCGACGGCGGTGGGCTGGCGCTGTCGGTCTGGGGCTCCCCCCAACGCAATCCCTGGGCAAGCCTCCCCGGCCGCGCCCTTGTGGAGTGCACCGGCGCCGCCCCTCTCGATCCCACCGCTCCCGGGATCTTCGCTATGGCAGATCCCGAGCGGACACGCTCCCTGCTCGCCGCCGCGGGGTTCGAGGTGCAACGGTGGGAGAACCTGGAGTTGAGCTGGCGGTTTCAGGACTTCGATGCCTACTGGCGGTTCCTCACCCAGTTGGCGGGGGCGATCGCGCTCTCCATCGCCAACCTGACAGATGAGAAGCAGCGTGCATTACGAGCCCGAGTCGAAAAAGCCGTCGCCCCTTACCGCTTCAATGACGCCTACGAGATACCCGGACTCGTGCAGAACACCTTAGCTGCCTAGCCACTTGCACTTCGCGCGATAAGCGACGGAACGTCCGACACCAGCACTGTCCACAGTCAGCACCGCTTGACGACATCATGCCCCGCAATAGGGTCCTTTACAGGCCGCTCGGGCCCGGTGTGCTAGGCACCCGCGCACGGACAGCGGCAAGAGCGGATATCGCGACTGGCCCGCCGGTAACACGAGCACTTGCCGGCAGCCAGACTCCGATTACCGAGCGCTCAGCGGGTGGCGACTACTCCGCCGACAATACGGGTCGTGACCTGGGGAGACCCGTCGATCGGCTGAACAGACGCTGTCGCGCCGGTCATCAAGGTGTAGGCGCGGGCGAGTGCTTCCAGTGCCTCGGCACCGTTGCCCGATTGCCTGGCGGTGATTGCCTGGGCCTCGGCGGCGATGGCGGCCAGCAGTTGGTCGCGGGCCTCGACGGCGGCCGAGGGCAGCTCGGAGGCGGCGATGGTGAGCGGGATCTGCTGTACCTCGGTGGTCTCGGCGGGCTGCATGGCGTCATCACTCACGACGGTCTCCCTCTATTGACTATTGAGCTGGACTGTCAGTGTCCCGCCGGGGACCTGCGCCGAGGACGAAACCTGTTCCGGCATAGCCTCCTGATCGCCTGAGACTCGATCGACTGGACGCACTCAATTCGGCATAGTCGTACGTCGGCGCTGGGCCCCGATCAGCGGCATGAGCGGGAAGTTGGTTGCGCGCCGATCATCGAGTGGGTAGCCTCGGTGGCGTCTCCCTCTTGTGGATGCAGGCAGATGACGTGCCCCCACGAGATCTCTGAGATTCCCTTCCTCCCGCTGTACGTGCTTCGTGGTGAAGCCGTTCCTAGCGCGAACGGGATCCCCTCTGCGGCGTGCGCCGGCGTGTCCCGGCCCAGTCACCGCACACCCCACTGATCAATGAGTCCAGGAAGAAACCCCTATGTATGACAACGATGTCCCCAGCCAGCCTGCCGACAACGGCAGGACCCATAAGTCGCGCGAGGAGGGTTCCCCGCGGCCCGTCACCGGGATCCTCGACATCGTGGACAACCGCGCCTTCGTTCGCACCGACAGCTACCTGCCCGGACCCCGCGACGCCCCAGTCCCGCTGGGACTGGTCCGCGAACACGGGCTGCGCCGCGGTGACACGGTCACCGGCACAGCCCGCCCGGCCGGCAGGGACGAAAGACCCCAGCCCCTCGTGCAGGTCGACACCATCAACGGACAACACCCGCGTCACGCCATGTCCCGGGCGGTGTTCTCCGAGCTGGTTCCGCTCTACCCGACCGAGCGGATGCGACTGGAGACCGAACCCCACGCCCTGACCACGCGGGTGACCGATCTGCTCATGCCAGTCGGCAAGGGACAGCGGGCCTTGATCGTCGCACCACCGAAGGCCGGCAAGACCTCCGTGCTGCAGGCCCTCGCGCACGGCATAGCCAAAAACCACCCGGAATGCCACCTCATGCTCGTCCTGGTCGGCGAACGCCCGGAAGAAGTCACCGACCTGGCACGCGCCGTGCCTGGCGAAGTCATCGCTGCCACATTCGACCACCCGCCCCACGAGCACACCGCACTCGCCGAGCTGGCCATCGAACGCGCCAAACGCCTGGTCGAGCTGGGGCGAGACGTGGTGGTGATGCTGGACTCGCTGACCCGGCTAGGCCGCGCCTACAACCTGGCCGCGCCAGCGTCGGGACGGATCCTGTCCGGCGGCGTGGACTCCACCGCCCTCGTGCCGCCGAAACGGTTCCTCGGCGCGGCCCGCAATATCGAGAATGGCGGCTCACTGACCATATTCGCCACAGCACTAGTGGACACCGGCTCGGTCGGCGACACACTGATCTTCGAGGAATACAAAGGAACCAGCAACGCCGAACTAAGACTCGACCGCAAGATCGCAAGTAAACGCGTCTACCCTGCCGTCGACATAGCGCAATCCAGCACACGCAAGGAAGAGCTACTGCTAACCACCAAGGAAATGGCAGCCACCCGCGCCCTGCGCCGGGCCCTCGAGGGCCGGGACAGCCAACAGGCCATCGACATGCTCCTCGACGGCCTCCGCAAGACTCCCACCAACACCGAGTTCCTTACCCAGCTCACCAGGACTACCCCGCATAACGGCAGCGGTTCGGGGACTGCCGGCCGGTGACCGCGCCGCAAAACCCAGTCCAACCCAGCGCCCCTCGACGAGCCTTGCATCCGACACTCGGACGTTTCCGACAGCAACACCCGCTATTCGGCAGAAGAGCGCGCTCTCAGCGGCAGATGAGTGCGGTTTTGAGCGTTCATCGGTTGTCAGGTCGGTCGCCTGCTTTTCGAGGATCTGCTTGAGAGTGTCGAGGTTGGCAGCCACCACCGACTTGATGCGGGAAACCGCCAACGGCGCAACGAACCTCAACGGACCCGAGGGCTGGAGGTTCATGATGTTGGTCAGGTTGGTGCCGTTTTCCGCTGGTGCAACCAGGTATGCGACCTCGCCGCGCGAAGGCCCGAGAGCACCTCGGATCGACAGCTTGCGGTCCGGCTCGAACTCGGTCACCTCGAAGGTTTCTTCGCTTGGGGTGGGAAGCGTGCGGGTCTGGCGGTAGCGCGAGCCAACACCGACCGGGCCTTCGGTGATCTTCCGGGTCTCGCTGATCGCGTAGTTCCACCGCGGCACGTTTTCGAAGTGGGCGAGGAACCTGAATACCGCCGCCGGTTGGCGGTTGATCGTGATCGTGTTGGTGAACTTCATGTGAGTCAATCTCCTGACTGTGCGCTGTGTTGCAGGCGCACCGCGGCGGTCGGGTCGTGGGCCGGCAGGATGACCAGGCCGGGCATCCGCTGCTTAAGTTCGAGTACCTTGTCGGTGGTCTTGGCGAGTTGGCTGCGGTCGCCGACGCCAGGGATCTGGCGTTGTTCCAGCAGCTGCGATCCGTAGGTGAGGTCGCCGACCAGGAGAAGTGGTGACCTGCCCCGTCGCCGGATGAGCAGGGAGACCGAACCAGCGGTGTGACCGGGCGTGGGCAGCAGGACCAGCGAGCCGTCGCCCATGACGTCGAGTGACTCGGAAAACGGCGCCAGGGTCGGGTCGTTGGTGGGTTCGAAGCTGATCTGGCGCCAGGTCAGACCGGGGATCATGATGTGCTCGCGGAGGAAGCCGCGCGCCTCCGGGGCCAACCGGGATAGCTCCTGCCATTCGGCCGCGCTCACCAGCAACTCGGAGCGGTTGAGCTGTTGGATGCCGCCGATGTGGTCCTGATGCAGGTGAGACAAGATCGCCGTGTCGACATCGGCCACCGAGTACCCGAGCTTGTCAAGCTGGCCATCGAGCGTCTGGAGGTACTTGCCGCTTACTCGCACTTCGCGCAAGCTGCTGACCTGCGGCTTAGCCACACCGTGGGGCTCACCAGCCCTGTGCAAGACCGAGCGCGAAGCGTACGTGAGTCTGCGCGAGCACCTCGATGAGCGCGGCATCGCGAGCTGATCACCGCCAACTACGCCGGCGTCACCGCCGCTGCTCACAGCGTAAGTCTCACGAGCGTCGAGCGCCTGCGCACATCACCGTGTCCATCGGACCTCACCTACTCGACGGGCGACGAAGGCAACGCCAGCCGCGACACATCCGTCACCGCTCATGCCTGGCGTTCACCGCGCGCCGCAGCATGAGAGCGCGCTTCGACAAGGCGACGACAATTGCACGACCGCCTCGCG
>DASQVB010000126.1:0-2423 GCA_035640975.1 Pseudonocardiaceae bacterium | reverse complement strand
CAGCCATCTGGATTTTCGTCAGACCGAGACTGCGCAAGGTGTCCTCGGCGATAGCACCATTCTGGCCAACAACATTGGGCAGCGTGACAATGCTCGGCGCTGCGGGTGCGGCCGGGGCGAGGGCGGCAGGAGCCGGGGCGGGGGCCTGGACCGTGACGGTGGTGACCGGGGGGGCCGCCGAAGGGCCGCCGCAGCCGACGAGCGACAAGACAGCGGCTGTGCTGGTGATAAGGGTCAGGGCGGCGCAGTGCCGCATGGTGTGCAGTGGCCGTTTGATCACGGATGAGGTCGAGGACGGGGAAGCGGCCGGGGCGGTCATGTGTCGTGCCTTTCGGGGGAATTGATGCAGCCGTCCTCGCGGTCAAGGGCACCCATCAGGAGGTAGTTCACGGCACTGTTGCGGCTACGCCTTGTCCGCGTTGCATATACATCGAGGCGAGCGAGAACATCAGGATCGATACGAAAAGTCGTGACCTTTGGTGCTGGCGCTTCACTGTCAATGTGCTTGCGGGGTGATGTCACACCCATTCATCGCTGGGGATGAGGGAATGTTACTGCCGAGCCTCGGCATCGAGTCGTCCCACAGCCGAGCAAGATCTCACCGAACGAGCGGGGATCAGCAGCGTGCACGGCATCAGCCAGCGCAAGCCGACGCAACGCAGCCTCTCGCACCTGCGGTGCACGCGCGCCGTGCATGCTGCACACCGCCGGCCCGGCGTCGCGTTGCGACCGCACTGCTGCCAGCCCGACCGCCGCGACTTCGCCTTGCACCGCACAGCCCATCACCGCCTCAGGGACGCCACCCTAACTACCAAGAGTGGGCAGCTTGTCAGCCGAGCGCAGCTGGTGTGCTCATGGCGCCGTCCCTGCGGCTCGCGCAGCGTGCGGTACAGGGTGCTACGCGGCCGGCCCACAGCTTGTACGTGATCGGGCGCAAGCGTGGAGGGCTCGGGCAAGGTCGGGGTGCAGATCGAAGGCCGCTTCTAGCGCAACGATGTGCAGTTCATGGAGGGATTGGGAATTAGAGTCGACGACGACTGCCAGGTGACCGCCGCCGAGGTTGTGTCTGCGAAGGGCTTCGAAGAGAGCGTATAAGCCGACGGCATCCATGGACGTCAGGGTGGACAGGTCGATCACGAGGTTGACGTTGTCATCGCGACGTGCCTGGGCGAGCGCATCCCTCAAGACCGGCGTTGTATCCGCGTTTATCTTGCCGGTCACGGTGCACACGGTCGTGTCGGGCTGGGGCTGGCTCAGTGCCGCTGTGAGGGTCGATGCTTCACCGGGGCGCGGCGGTGTTTCAGGTGGCCAGAGTTTACTGATCATGGCCATGCTCCCTTTACCTTCAACAAGCGAATCGAGTCGACTGTACGCCGATGTCAACTCCCTGTCACCGTACTTTCATATGCACGTGCATGCGCAGGTCACTCAAGTGGCGCTGGGCTCGCCTCAGTGACGCTTCCTTAGCTACTGACCGTGGCTGGAGTCTCATGCAGCGTGCGGTACAGGGTGCTACGTGGCACTGACAGTGCCGAACACACCGTCGACACTGATTCACCCGCCGCGAGCATTGCCTGCGCCGTACGATTTTGTCGGCGTTCATCGTGCCGGTGATGGTTCCCCTCCTGGACAGCGAGCAGCCGAACCTGGCCGCACTCTGAGGGGTTACGAAGAGGCTCCCAGCGCGCGGTAGATCGTCGGCCGGGTCACGCCGAAGGTCTCTGCGATGGCAGCCACGGTGTGCTCCCGGCTCGCGTGCATTTGGCGGGCAAGCGCGATCTGCCGCTCCGATAGCTTCGGCCGCCGGCCACCGCGGCGGCCGCGGGCCACCACTCCTGCGGGCGTGCGGGCGTTTGCGCAGGGCTTGGGCCTGGCGGATGAGGTGGCGTTGGAAGTTACCGGGAGTACGTGGGCGATCGCGACGGTGTTGGCCAGTCGGGCCGCACGGGTGGTGGTGTCCAATCCGGCGAAGACTCGGGCGATCGCGGGAGTTAGCACGTTGCGGCCCATCGGGTCGTGCTTGTCATAGCCCAGGGTGCTCGGTCATTTCCGCCTCCGGGGCGGTCTCGAGCACCGATTTGGTCAGCCGAGTGAGCGACTCACCCTGGCCGACCATCTCCAGGCCCTTCGCACGGGCCTGCTCCATGAGTTCCTGAGCGAGTTGAGTCGTCATGGGCTCGATCGTCTCGGTCACTACTGGTCCTTCCCGCCAAGCACGTAACTGAGTGTGCCGGGTCAGTTACACCCTTATTCGGACAGTCCCCAACACCGGCGGCAACTGCTGACCTCGCGCGGCGTGTCAACGTGGCTTGATACACGCGCGGCGACGGATGCACCGTGTCGTCGCCGGATCGTGTTCGGCACGCTAGATGCGCGCCTGTTCGCGATCGACGCGATGACCGGCAACCGATGCGGTGACTTCG
>DASQVB010000125.1:0-2887 GCA_035640975.1 Pseudonocardiaceae bacterium | reverse complement strand
CAACCCGTGCTCTGCTGTGACGGGTTCAGCACAAGGCGTAATCGCCGGTACCGTTCAGTTCGTTAGCAGGAATCGCTAGAGTGCCGCGCGTGCTCGTCGACCAGCGCCGTGTTGCGGTGTTCTCGCCTACCGGTCCGCCCCCCCAGGGGCGGTTGTGACGCATCGGTCGGGACGATCAGCAAGGCACTGGTCGGGTCTCGTGGCGGTGCTTGTGGCCTGCGCGGCTGCGGTCATCTCGACGGGGGTCATCTCGACGGGGGTCATCGTGGGCACGCAAGCAACGCAGGGTCGGGCTCAACCTCAAGCCAAATCCACCCGAGCCGCAGCGCCGGTAGCGCCGTTAGCGCCGCCGATGGTGCCGATGCCGTCGATCGAGCTGGTGCGGTGCACTCAGGAGTCGGCCGTCGCAGAGTTGCCGATCCGGCGTCGGTTGGCTCAGCTGCTCATGGTCGGGGTGGACGCTCGAGGGCCGCAAGAAGCGCTCGCTGTCGTCAGGTCCGAGCAGGTCGGCGGGATCTTCCTGCCCGGCTCAGCCACCGGTTTGCTGTCCGACGGGGCGCTGGAGCAGGTGCAGGCCGCGGCTGAGTTACCGGTAGCGGTGGCGGTGGATGACGAGGGTGGCCGGGTGCAGCGGATCGACACCCTCGATGGTCACATGCCCAGCGCCCGAGCCATGGCGGCGAACCTGTCCACCGAGCAGGTCTACCAGCTCGCCGTGAAGCGCGGTGGTCAGCTGCGAGCGCGCGGGATCACCGTCGACTTCGCGCCCAGCGCCGATGTCTCCAGCCAACCCGACGGCGCCGTGATCGGGGATCGGTCTTTCAGTCGCGACCCGGACACCGTGGCGCGCTACGCCGGTGCCTTCGCCAAAGGACTGCGCGACGCCGGGGTGTTGCCGGTGTTCAAGCACTTTCCCGGGCACGGGCGGGCCACCGGTGACTCCCACCGTGGTTCCGTGCGTACGCCGCCATTGGCCGGCCTGCAGGAGGTTGACCTGCTGCCCTACCGGCAGTTGCTCGATGGTCAGCCCGCTGCGGTGATGGTCGGCCACCTCGATGTACCCGGGCTTACCGAGCCGGACACCCCGGCGAGCATCAGCCCGGTAGCACTGGCGCTACTGCGTGACCAGTTTGGCTTCGACGGCTTGGTGTTCACCGACGATCTCGCGGCCATGGCGGCCATCACCGACCGGGTCGACTTGCCTGACGCGGTGCGCCAAGCCTTGGCGGCTGGTGTGGACATGGCACTGTGGATCACCACGGAGCGACTGTCGGAGGTGCTCGACCATCTCGAGCAGGCCGTCGCGGACGGTTCCCTTCCCGAGTCCCGGGTGAACTCCGCCGTTACCCACGTACTGGCAGCCAAAACCGTCAACCTGTGCTCGCGCGGCTGACGTGTCTGCGTTCTGGGGCAGAACGCAGTATCCTGGGCCGCTTTGTGCAGTCTGTCTCCAGAACGCGGCTAACGGGCCAACCAGGCCAGGATGCCGTCGGTGATGGCGGCCGCGTAGCGGGCACGGCCGTCCGAAGTGGAGACCCGCGCGGCCTCTACCGGGTTGTGCATGTTGGCGCACTCGACCAGCGCTGCCGGGAGCTCGGCGAGATTCAGTCCGGCGATGTCCGAGCGGGCGTCCAGGCCACCGGAGCCGATGTAATCGGCGGCATCGAAGCCACCCCCGCGCAACGCGTCGACCAGCGCTTGCGCCAGGGCGGCTGAGGGTGGGCCTTGGCTGGCGTTCAATGGCGGGTCGGAGTAGGCAATGTGGAAACCGTGCGCAGACGGCGCCGCCCCGTCGGCATGGAGAGAGATCATCGCGTCGGCGCCCGCCCGATTCGCGATCGCGGCGCGATCATGCACACACGGACCGATCCCGGCGTCATCCGGCCGGGTCAGCACCACCTGCACCCCGCGTGCGGTCAACGCATCGCGGACCCGCAGCGCGATGTCCCAATTGAAGGCGTGTTCGGAATAGCCGTTGTCGGTGGAGGTGCCGGTGGTGTTGCACGCCTTGGTGCCCCCCCGACCGTTGGGGACCGGGCGATTGATCTCCGCCGGATGTGACGCGTTGGCGCCGTTGTGTCCCGGGTCGAGCACCACCGTGAGATTCCCCGGTGTCGCTGGCGGGCTCGTCGTGCGCGACGGAGACGGCGTGCTCGGCGACAGGACCGACGGAGAGGCGGCTGGAGTCGGCCGCGGCCCTGCTGTCCCGCATGCCGCGAGCACGCCCAAGCACACGAGGAGTATCCGAGGCGGGAGGCCGCGCCGCTGGGAGCGCCTCATGGAGCGAAGAAGGTGGGCGCGCACCGGACAGTAGCCATGCGCACCATCTTGTCACGCCCTGTCACCGCCGGATTTCACCTCCGGCTGAGCCGACCTGGCCGGCGGGTTCTGCATCGCGCCCAGGCCCAGGGCCCTGTCCGTATGCCAACATCTGTGAGCACTGCCAGAACGTGTCTCCTTATTCGGCGGCCCACGTGAGTGCGGCGGCCTCGCGGTTCAGGGCATGCCATCGAATGATTCGGAAACCGTGCTTGACTGCTGACCGGGGAACGAGTCGAAATGGATGAGAGATCTCGTCTCAGCGCCTTGCGGTGCCGTCTGTGCAGGTGATGGCTGCGATCGCCGGACGGCTCAGCGCAGCTCCTGGATGCGGATCAGGTTGCCCGCGGGATCGCGGATGGCGCAGTCGCGAACGCCGTAGGGCTGCTCGGTCGGCTCCTGGACGACCTCGGCGCCGCTGGCCTGTTACCCGCGTGAAGGTGCCGTCGAGGTCGGCGGTGGCCAGGAGGATGCCGGCATAGGTGTTCGAAGCCGAGGGTGTCGCGGTAGAAGGCCAGGGAGGCGTCCGGGTCGTCGTGCGGGAGGAAGCTCGCGTGAATGGTGATGT
>DASQVB010000124.1:0-8260 GCA_035640975.1 Pseudonocardiaceae bacterium | reverse complement strand
GGATGCGCTCTAACCGACTGAGCTATAGGCCCCCGGCGCCACGCGAGGCTACCGTACGGTCTCATCGGGGCCCAAACTGCCTCGCCGTGCATCAGTCAGGTTCCGACAGCGTGACCTCGACGCCGCCGACAAGGTCTGTAGCGATGTTGTAGATGAGCGACCCGACGGTGGCCAGCGCCGTCATCAGCACGATGTTGACCAGCCCGATCACCAGGGCTACCCCGAACACCCGCCCACCGCTGATCAGTGCCGTGCCGCCCTCAGGATTGTTCACCGAGGTGAGGTCGGAGTAGGTGCCGTTGAGCTGGTCCCATACGCCCATACCACCGAGCGCGCCGTACAGCACTCCCACGGCCACCATCCATGCCAAGAACCCGGCCACCGAGAGCACCAGTGAGATTTTGAGCACCGACCACGGCTCGAGGTGCTGCAGCTGCAGGCTCGTCCGTCGCGGGACGCGGGCCGGGCGTACCCGGGCATCCGCAGGCTGAGCCGGCGCCACCCGCTCGGGCGGGGTGTACCCCCCGATTCGGACCGTGGGCTGCGACGATGGTGGCACGCTGCTGGCGGCGCCGCGGGACTGCTCGGGTTTCCCCGTCTGCAGCCGCACCGTCTTGGGATCCATGTCCTCTGGTGCGTTGCGCTGGCGCTGCAGCGGGGGCGCGTTCACCGGGACAGCGCCGTTGCCTGACGGCCTTCTCTGGGCTGCGTCTTTCTGAACAGGGTCGTTGTCAGCGGATCCGGCCGCCTCGGCGACAGGATCGCGTTGCTCCGACCGTAGCTGCACGTCGGTTGGTTTGGCGTTCTCAGGCCTCGTCACGAGTCACCCTTCGTCGGTGCACCGTCGGCGTCTGCGTCGCTAGCACCTGGGTCGTCGGCTTCTTCGGCGTTGCGTGCGACGGCTACCAGAGTGGCCCCCTCACCCAGGTTCATCAAACGCACCCCCTTGGTCTGCCGACCGGCCTTTCGGACCTCCTTGGCCGTGGTCCGGATGACCCCGCCGGTGGAGGTGATGGCATACAGCTCGTCGTCGATGTCCACGATCAAAGCTCCGACCAGCCTGCCACGCCGGCGGTCGTACTGAAGGGTAAGCACGCCTTTGCCACCGCGTCCCTGCACCGGGTAGTCGTCGATCGGGGTCCGCTTGGCATACCCGCCCGCGGTCGCCACCAGCAGGAACCGTCCGGCGTGGACCACCGCGAGGGACAGCAGTTCGTCACCGTCGTTGAACCGCATTCCGAACACTCCGGACGTGGCCCGACCCATCGGGCGTAGGACGTCGTCGGTCGCGTGGAACCGGATCGACTGACCGTGCGCTGACACCAGCAGCAGGTCGTCGGAGTCGGAGCACAGCACCGCTCCGACCAGCTCGTCGTCGTCGCGCAGGTTGATCCCGATCAGCCCACCAGCGCGGTTGGAGTCGAAATCAGTGAGCTTGCTCTTCTTGACCAGACCATCGCGCGTGGCCAGCACAAGATACGGCGTCGCGGTGTAGTCCTTGATCTGCATGACCTGAGCGATCTGCTCATCGGGTTGAAACGCCAGCAGGTTCGCCACGTGCTGGCCGCGGGCGTTGCGGTTGGCTTCCGGAAGCTCGTAGGCCTTTGCCCGGTACACCCGTCCCTTGTTGGTGAAGAACAGGATCCAGTCGTGCGTGGAGCACACGAAGAAGTGCGCCACGATGTCATCAGTCTTCAGACCTGCGCCCATGACACCCTTGCCGCCGCGCTTCTGCGCCCGGTACAGATCGGTGCGAGTGCGCTTGGCGTAGCCGGTGCGGGTGATGGTGACCACGACGTCCTCGACGGCGATCAGGTCCTCGTTCGACACATCGCCGTCGTAGCCGATGATCATGGTGCGGCGCTCGTCGCCGTGCTTCTCGACAATCTCGACCAACTCATCGCGAACGATGGTGCGCTGCCGCTCGGGCTTGTCCAGAATGTCCAGATAGTCGGCGATTTCCCGCTCGAGCTCGGCGAGGTCTTCGATGACCTTCCGCCGTTCCATCGCGGCCAGCCGGCGCAGCTGGGTCTCCAGGATGTAGTTCGCCTGGATCTCGTCGACGTCCAGCAGCTCCATCAGCCCGGTGCGTGCGTCGTCCACCGTGGGGGACCGGCGGATCAACGCGATCACCTCGTCGAGCATGTCCAGCGCCTTGACCAAGCCGCGCAGCAGGTGAGCGCGTTCCTCAGCTTTGCGCAGCAGGTACCGGGTCCGCCGGACGATGACGTCGAGCTGGTGGCGCACGTAGTGCCGGATCATCTGATCCAGCCGCAGCGTGCGCGGCACACCCTCGACGATCGCCAGCATGTTGACGCCGAAGGTGTGCTGCAGCTGGGTGTGCTTGTAGAGGTTGTTGAGCACCACCTTGGCGACCGCGTCCCGCTTGAGCGTGATCACGATGCGCATGCCGATGCGGTCGCTGGACTCGTCGTTGATCTCGGCGATCCCGCTGAGCTTGGCGTCTCGGGACAGGGCGGCGATCGACTCGACGAGGTTGTCCGGGTTGACCTGGTAGGGCAACTCGGTGATCACCAGGGTGGTGCGGCCCTTGGTGTCCTCCTCGGCCTCCACCACGCCGCGCATCCGGACCGAGCCACGTCCGGTCCGGTAGGCATCGGCGATGCCGTCAGTGCCGACGATCTGGCCCCTGGTCGGAAAGTCTGGCCCCTTGATCCGCGCAACGAGCGCCTCAAGCAAAGTTTCGTCGTCGACGTCGGGGTTTTCCAGCAGGTAGACGACACCCGCGCCGACCTCGCGCAGGTTGTGCGGCGGGATGTTCGTCGCCATCCCCACTGCGATTCCCGAGCTACCGTTGACCAGCAGGTTCGGGATCCGGGCCGGCAGCACAACGGGTTGCTGGGTGCGGCCGTCGTAGTTCGGCTCGAAGTCGACGGTGTCCTTGTCGATGTCCCGCAGCATCTCCGTGGCCAGCGGAGTCAGGCGGCATTCGGTGTTGTGACTGACGAACCCATTGGTGATGAACGCGTGATCGTTCGAATCCACCCGAAGGCTGTACACCGGTTGCACGCCCGCGTCATCAACTGACGACACCTCGGCGTAGTAGAAGCGGCCGTCGGTAAGTTCATCGGCGATGTTGCGAGCGTCGACCGAATCAACGTGCGACAGGATCTCGTCTCGACAATCCTCCCAGCGCTCGATGCGGTCCACGTTGTTGCGGGACAACCAAGCCCGGTCGGTAGGCGCGCTGGCGCCGTGTGCACGCAGGAACGCAGCGAGCCCTGGAACGTGATCCCGGCTCATCGACCGGCTGCATGCGCAGGCCCCGGCCAGGATCATCGACAGCTTCTGCTGCTTAGCCCCGATGAAACCGACTCGCGTGCCGAACAGCACGGCATCCCGTCGATTAGTGATGACAACCTTGTGCTCACCGGTCGCATGGACGTAACGACGCGACACAATCCCAAACTCAAGCAGCAACTGCTGTACATCGATGGCGAGCTGCGGGCTACAGGTCGAGTACGAGACTTGCACCGTGCTCCGCGGCAGCGCTGACGCGGATCCGTCACCGGTGAAAAGCGCCTGCAGGAACGCTCGCTGCAGATCGGGTGAGCCAGCCCAGACGAACTCCGGGACCTTCTTGCGGGCACTTCGACCCGAGACTTCACCCAGCACGCTGCGCCGCAGCGCGCCCAGATCCTGGATGTCAAGCTCGTAGAGCAGTGAGCCAGACACAATGGTCCTGGCCCCTACATACCGTCGCCCCCCCACAGCGGTGTCATAGGCGGCCAGAACAAGAGCGAAGAAATCACGGTCGATGTTGTTGAAGCCGGCTCGGCGCTCCGAGACGAATCCCTCGCTGACGAAGGCAGCGAGAACGATCCCAGCGGCTACCTCAGACCACGATGGCGTACCCCACTCTTGCCTGGGAGTCCGCTGGATGACCACGCGATCACCCGGCCGCACCTCCTCGAACAGCTTCCAGAGCAAGGTGGGAACGCCGAGCACATTCACCAGGCACAGAACAGGGTGGTTTGTGGTCCCGCTGAGCTGGTAACCCTCGACGGTCGTCACCCGGAGCGTCTGGTGCTCACCGGAGTGAAAGAGTGCGTCGGCCCGGACGGGGTCGCCGTGGCGGTCCAGAATCTTGAGATCGATCGGATTGTCGCTGTTGGGGTCGGCCTCCGGAGCGATGTCCATGATGCGGACGCTGCCCCCGTCAGCGGTCCGTACCCGGGAGTCGCCGGTGACGCAGTACCTCATCGCAGCAGCCGGGTCGTTGCCCGGAGAGCCGAAGTTGCCTTGGCCGTCGACCAGTCGGTAGCGCATCGACCACGGCTGAGCCAGCCGAACCAGCGTGTCGTAGATCGCCGAGTCACCGTGCGGGTGGTAGTTGCCCATCACGTCGCCGACGACCCGGGCGCACTTCGCGTACTGCCGGTCGGGCCGGAAGCCGGAGTCGTACATCGAGTACAGCACCCGGCGGTGCACCGGCTTGAGCCCATCGCGGACGTCCGGCAGCGCCCGTCCGACGATCACACTCATCGCGTAGTCGATGTAGGAGCGCTGCATCTCCTGCTGGATGTCGACCGGCTCGATGCGGTCCCCGTCCGGCGGCAGGGTGATTTCGGTCAAGGAGCTCAGTTCCCTTCAGTGGCTCGCTGACGTGCGCGCAACCCAGCCAGTCTACCGGTCACGCGCTGTGCGCCCCGGTCGGACGCGCTCGTTGACCCGTGCCGTGGTCTCATCCTTCCGAACTCAACTGGAGAGCTGTTCGGTCGACCCGCATAGCGCTGCTGTTGAGCTCGGGAACAGCAGGGCGATCGGTGCGCCAGCGAGGCCGAGTGCGGTCGTAAACGAGGTGCCGACCGCTGCCGCTGCGAGGAGGCCGGTAGCCCGGTTACGGAGGTTGGAGAGCGTGCTGTCTTGCTCGCGCAACGCGTTAATGGTCGAGTCGTAGGCGAGCGTCAGCGCCTCGTCCGGCATGGTAGTTCTCCCGTCTCGCTCTGCTCCTCAACTAAGCGAGGACAACCCCGACAGCGAGCATCGAGGCTGCTGGTCTGCACCGCGAACGGCGCGCCATTGAAGCACCAAGCTCCGGAGCTAAACCGGATTGCTGGTCAGCGAGTGCCTAGACGTCGAGGAAGCGCACGTCCTTGGCGTTGCGGGTGATGAAGGAGCGGCGAGACTCCACGTCCTCACCCATGAGAACGCTGAACAGCTCGTCGGCGGTCGCTGCGTCATCCAGAGTGACCTGCATCAGCACCCGGTTGGCCGGGTCCATCGTGGTCTCCCACAGCTCCTTGGCGCTCATCTCGCCAAGACCCTTGTAGCGCTGGATCGCGTCGTCCTTGGGCAGCTTGCGACCCTCCGCGATGCCGGCTTCGATGAGCCCGTCACGTTCCCGGTCGGAGTAGGCGTATTGCGGCTCCGTGCGCGGCCACTTGATCTTGTACAGCGGCGGCTGGGCGAGAAACACATGCCCGTGCTCGACCAGCGGGCGCATGAACCGAAACAGCAACGTCAGCAGCAGGGTGCGGATGTGCTGACCGTCCACGTCGGCGTCGGCCATCAGCACGATCTTGTGGTAACGCAGCCTGGCGAGATCGAACTCGTCGTGGATGCCGGTGCCCAGGGCGGTGATCAGCGCCTGTACTTCAGTGTTCTTCAGCACCCGGTCCAACCGAGCCTTCTCGACATTGATGATCTTTCCGCGGATCGGCAGGATCGCCTGGTACAGCGAATCCCGGCCGGACTTCGCCGAGCCGCCCGCGGAGTCACCCTCCACGATGAACACTTCACTGCGGGCCGGGTCGGTGGAGCGACAGTCGGACAGCTTGCCGGGCAAACCACCCAGATCACCTGCCGACTTACGGCGCACCAGCTCGCGGGCCCGCCGGGCGGCCAGCCGGGCCTGCGACGACGACACCGCCTTGTTGATGATCGTCTTGGCCTCGGCGGGGTTGCGCTCCAGCCAGTCGATCAGCCACTCGTTGCAGGTGCGCTGGACGAACGACTTGGCCTCGGTGTTGCCCAACCTGGTTTTGGTCTGACCTTCGAACTGCGGTTCCTTGAGCTTGATCGACACGATGGCAGCGAGGCCCTCGCGCACGTCGTCGCCGGTGAGCGCGGCGTCCTTCTCCTTGAGCAGCTTCTTGTCGCGCGCGTAGCGGTTGACCACCGTGGTCAACGCGGAGCGGAAGCCCTCTTCGTGGGTTCCACCCTCGTGGGTGTTGATCGTGTTGGCGAAGGTGTAGACCGACTCGGTGTATCCGGCGTTCCACTGCATCGCGACCTCGACCTCGAGGCCCTCGCCCTTCGCCTCGAACCCGATCACTTTGCGGTGGATGGGGTCCTTGGAGTTGTTCAGATGTTTGACGAAGTCCTCGAGGCCGCCGGGGTAATGGAAGGTGCGCTCCTTGATCTGCGCGGTCCGGCCTTCGGCGTCTTCGGTCTCGTTGCTGCCATTGACGCGCTGATCGCGTAGCACGATCGTCAAGCCCTTGTTGAGGAAGGCCATCTCCTGCAACCGGCGCGCCACTGTCTCGGCGTTGTACGTGGTGGTCTCGAAGATCCGGCTATCGGCCCAGTAAGTCAGGGTGGTGCCGGTCTTGCGGGTCGGCTCGCCCTTGCGCAGCGGGTGCGCCGGCTTGGAGTCCTCGTATCGTTGCCGCCAGACGAACCCGTCGCGGTGGATCTCCACCTCTAACGTACTGGCCAACGCGTTGACCACGCTGATGCCGACGCCGTGCAGGCCACCGGAAACCGCGTAGGACTCGCCGTCGAACTTGCCGCCGGAGTGCAGCGTGGTGAGCACGATCTCCAGCGCGGGCCGCTTCTCCACCGGATGCATGTCCACCGGAATGCCACGGCCGTCGTCGAAGACCCGTACCCCGCCGTCGGCGAGCAGGGTGACCTCGGCCCTGGTCGCGTGACCCGCCATCGCCTCGTCGACGGCGTTGTCCACCACCTCCCAGATCAGCTGATGCAGGCCCCGCTCTCCGGTGGACCCGATGTACATCCCGGGACGCTTGCGGACGGCTTCGAGACCCTCGAGGACAGTGATGGAAGACGCGCTGTAGTCGTTTTTCTTGGCGGCCACGGTCCTCGGTGTCTCCTCGGGGTGCGATGCGGTGCTGCGATGCGGTGGTCCGACCGCTGGGGAACTCTCGATACGGTCGGTGGTGACATCGGCTGGTGAACCCCAAGCCGGTGTCGTCCTACAATTCTACTGGTCCCGTCGGACAGAAGGGGGTCAGGGACACCCCTCATCTCTTCACAGCGCGACTCTTTTGTGTCGGTGCAGGTCCGGCCCGCCCCGAGCCAGCACTGTTATCCCTACCGAGCTCTGAGCGGCCCGTCCGGTTCCACAGCCAGTCACCAGCTGTACACCACAGCCCGACACACCGGGCAGGAGAGCCGGACACGCGGAGCTGGGGGCGGGCGCGGGTTAACCGTAGGTGTCGCGGGGACCGCGGCCGCGGACATGCCGGGGACCGCGGTGCCAGCTGGGCGCAGTGGGGGCCTGCACCCGTAGCCGGGTCACCACACCCGGCCCGACGCCGGCGGCGATCCGCGCGATCAAGTGACGTTGCAGCAGCCGTAGTTGAGTGGCCCACGCGGTGGAACTGGCCTGCACGGTGAGCTCGGTGTCCCGCAGCGACACCGGCACCGCGTGCTCGGCGACCTCCGGGCCCACCAGCTGCGTCCACCGGGCGAACACCACACCGCCGGACACCCGGTTCACCCAACCGCGATCGGCCACCACGCGGGCCGCCAGCCGGCCCAGCGTCTGCGGATCCCGCTCGTCGGCCCGCGCACCGGACCAGCCGCGGCGTCGACGAGGCGCCGCACCCTGGCCACCGGATCTGCGACGCGGCGAGCCGGCCGGGCCATCAGAGCGGGCGGCGGCTGCGCGGGCGGCTTCCAGAGCGGCGCGGGCGATGTCGGCACCCCGGGGCCCGTCAGGTGGTGTCTGAGATGGACCTGCGAATTCCCCCAACATCGACTTGTCCACACTATCCACAGGGTTATCCCCAGCCGCGTCAGTATTACCAGTGTTATCGGACACGGTGCACCTGCCCTTCGTGCACATCGAACCGGACGCCGTCGAGCTCTTCGGGCACATCGGCCGGCACTGCCGCGGTGACCACCACCTGCTCCGCGCCCAGCGCGACCTCGGCCAGCCGGGCCCGGCGACGGGTGTCCAGCTCGGCGAACACGTCATCGAGCAACAGCACCGGTTCGGCACCACCGCAACGCAGCAATTGGTAGCTACCCAGGCGCAACGCCAACGCGA
>DASQVB010000123.1:0-2926 GCA_035640975.1 Pseudonocardiaceae bacterium | reverse complement strand
CGAGCCGACCCGCGACCTCGGCGCAGGCTCAGCCCGCGTGAACGCGGATCACCCATAGATGTGTCTTAAGCGAAGCGTCGTCTTCCGCGACTCCCGCAAACCGGCATCATGGCGTGACGACGTCGTTTAGAGTCTGCGCTGGCCTGGCAGGACATAGCCGAACTTCAGCAGCGCCTTACGGAACGTCAGCTCTTGGTCAAGTGGAACGGCGAGATGGCGGTCGCCGAGGGGACGGCACAGACTACGAAGTACGCGGTCGCGGGTGAGCAGCGCGGCCAGCGCGGGGTCGGCGCATTCGATCACGCGGGCGTGGCCGAGGTCGGTCAGCTGCGTGGCACGACGGGTGACATCGCCGATGAGGGTCCTCAGCGAGCCGGGCAGCTCGTGTTCGCTGCGCTGGGCCAAAAAGGTGGTCAAGTCCTGGAAGTCGCGACCGGTGTTGATCGCGGCCAGCAGGCTCGCGGCGGAGATGGTCCAGACTCGGTCGGCGGTGTGCTGGGCGTAGGCCGACAGCAGAAGTTGATCAGCTGCGGAAAGGATGCCGGTGGCGACGACGTCGAGAGTGGGAAGGACCTTCAGCAGCTGGGCTTGTGCCTTGCCGGCGGGCGGCTGGTAGGTGTCGGTCAGGCCGAGGGCGTAGCGGCCCAGTGCGGTGAGTCGGATCGCCTGTAGGCCGTCGTACCTGCTTAACGTGTCTAGGTTGTCACCGCCCCAGTTGTCGTGGAAGTCCTGCCGCGCCCCGGTCGGGTGGACGTAGTCGAGGTCGAGCAGTCCCAGCGTGCCGGCGTATTCGAACAGCACCGCAAGGGTGTAGCGGCCTTCGAGGATCTTCCACGCATGCAATCCGTCGTAGCCCAGACTGCCGTACTGGGCGTCGATGAGGTACAGCTTCCACAGCGCCATCTCGCCGCGGGCGATGGTGGGGCTCATGCTGCCCTGTCGCATGGTGGTGAACAGGGCGTCCACGCCGATCCACTCGTCGAACGGGCAGCTGGCCAACGCCTTGGCGACCGTCTGGCGGCGGGTCTTGGCCGAGGTGAGGACGTTACCGGCGCGCTGGCCCTTGATCTGCTCGATCCGGCTGAACTCGTCGATCACCGCGTGGGTCAGCCAGCGCTGCCACAGCTGGCGGATGACCTCAGCCGGCGGTTTCCGCAGGGCGGTACGGCCCTTGGGGGTCAGCTGGAGCCGTCCACTCTCGATCTTGGCGAGCCCACCGGCCTGGATCAGCAGCGGCCAGGAGAACGACGCGATCGGGTCGTCAAGGTAGAAGTCGCGGTGCGCGAGATGCTCCTCGACAGTGCGGACGGTCGCCGCGGAGGGGCGGCTGGTCTTCTCGCTGCAGCGCAACTCGCCCGCCGCGCACAGCTCCAACACGGTGCGCAAGTTGAGCTGGGCTTCCTGTTCGGTCAGGCGCACCCGGTGCTCGCCGATGTCACCTAACGGGCTCGCGTCGCTCATCGTCCTCGCTCACTTCAGCCAGTGACGGTATGCCTTGACCCACTGCGCGCCCTCAGGCGCAGGCCTCGGCAACGGCAGATCCAGAATCGGGATGCGCTGCCGTCCTCGGCCACCAGCGCAGACCGCCAGGATCTGGTCATCATCGGCCACGTCGATGCCCGTGACGGTGACATCGACTCCCCACACGCAGGTCTGGAACGGCATTGCGAGATGCTCGTCGAGCATGGTGTAGAAACCCGTGACGCACTCGCTGTCGTGGTAACAGTCAACCGTGGCCGCAGCGATCATGGCGTCCAGCGCCTCGCGATGCAGTGACCGCACCGCGCCGACAATAGCGAGCCACCGGGTCCGCCCTCCCTCCGAGGAAGCCCCCCACAAAGGTCGTCCTCTGGGTGAACACGAGTTGTGTGGCCTCGGGCTGGGCACCCGGCGGGGAGCCGTGCTTGGCGAGCAAGCGCCTGATAGAGCTGCATAGCTTCGCCGACAGCGTCCTCGCGAGAAACCAGACCGTGGTGACATCCCGACACAATGGCTTCACGAGATCACCAGCGATGTCACCCCACACGCCGACACCCATCTCGCTGACCGCAGACACATTTCGAGCCAGCACCGTCCGGTACCCAGGAATTCATCGGCGCAAATCGGGATTGACATGCTCGCCCCGCCAGCCGTCGGCGCAGACCTCGGCCATGGCAACCATCGCGGCGCTCACCTGGGCGACGGTGGACGCCAAGCAGGCCACGTCATTCCTCGGCCTCGGCGCCGCTCAGCGCGAAACCAACCGGCAGGAGCATGCACAGTAGACAACAGGCGCAAGCGCACCCCACAAGCAACGGGAGTGGCTGGCGCAGAGGCAATGCCGCAGCAAGTTCCCTTACGGGCCACACGGGGGGGCCTGCGCCGGTACCCCCGCGCGTACAGCGGCAAAGTAGTGCGTCCGCGTGACCTAGTGTCGTCGTGGACCGGCAGGATGGCCGGGTGCTCATCGTTCGCGCGACGAAGAAGCTACTCGACCGCATCGGCCCACCAACCCTACGAGACGGCGAGCAGTCCACCACCCTGCTGGGCCAGTGGTACGCCACCGCACTGCCCTGGCGGCCGCAGATTGCGCTACTGGTCAACGAGCCCACGCTGCTGCCGGTGCTGATGCCCTTGGCTCCCGCCGCCACCCTGCCGGCCAGGGCCGCCTGGCATATTGCTGCGATCCTGGCCGCCCACGCAACACCAGGCGCGGTCATCGAGGAAGAGTTGCGGCACCTGCGCGACTACCGCGTCGCAACCACCGCCAACCGCAGCGTCGTCGGGATCATGAACGAGTTCAGCCGCCTCGCCGAGGTCCACCGTGACCGTGACCCCTGCCCGAATCTGACCGACCTTGCCCAACGACTGGCCACCACTCCCTGCAGCCCGCTATACGGCAGGAACGTCAGTCCCGACCGCGAACTGGCGGCATTCCTGCACGCCG
>DASQVB010000122.1:0-3115 GCA_035640975.1 Pseudonocardiaceae bacterium | reverse complement strand
CCGCCGATCCACCCAGCGTGCCCTATCAGGTGGTAGCACGAGAACCCGGTCGACATCTGGGAGGCCGTAGACGCGTCTCGGCGTGTCAACGACAGGCTCTGCTGCCCGACACAAGTGTGTGGAGCCGTTTTCCGGCGGCCGGGCGACCGCCCGCCGAATTTCTCTCACTTGGACATCTGGGCCCGGGCGTAGTGCCAATTTTGTCGGTGCACCATCTTAGAATTGGGCCATGTCGACGGTGCCGGTGTGGCAGGGCAGTGATGCCGAATTGCTCGCCGAGCTGGGCGCGTTGGAAACCCGGTTGCATTCCACCTGGGCGCAGATACTGCCGGTCATTGCCGAAATCGATTCCCAGGGTACCGCCGCGACGGTGGGATACGGCACGACGGTGGAACTGGTGCGGACGGTCGCGCGGGTATCGCGGGGTGAGGCGCGCGCCAGGGTCTCCGCCGCCGCCGACGTGCTCCCCGTCCGCGGACTGAATGGCGTGCCGGTGGAGCCATAGCTACCGGCCACCGCGACAACGGTAGCTGAGCATGCGATCGGCGCCGCAGACGTCGCGCTGATCCGCTCGGTACTGGCCCGAATCTCCCCCACACCTGACCGCGGACAAGCGGGCCGAGGTCGAGTTGGCCCGCCACGCCCGCACCCTGGATGCCGGGCAGTTGGCGGTGTTGGATAAGCGGATCCTGGCCTACCTCGATCAAGACGGCGCACGCCGCAACGACACTCCCCAGGCTCGCCGACGGCTCAGCTTCCACGACCGCGACGGCGGCTATGAGTTGGCCGGATGGCTCGACCGAGAAGCCGCCGAGATCCTCCGCTCAGCACTGAGCCCACTGGCCGCGCCCCGCCCGACCACCGACACCGAAGTCGACCTCGGTGCCAGCCCGTTGGTGCGCCTCCTGCGCTGACGTGCACACGCGGAATCCACGGCACGGGAGCCGGCGGTTCACCGCTGGATGAGCGCAGCGAACACCCGGATGCGGTCGATACCGGCGGACAGCTCCCCCGCCCGAGACCAGCGCGGCTTGCCTGCCGGCCAGGTTGACCAGCGGTGCATCCAACTGCTCGGCGCATGCCGCGCGATGGACTCGCGGATGGAACGGTCGGCTTCTTCGGCGCCCGGAGTCGTGAGCTTTGAGGATGGCTCAACCATGTTCGGCTCCCGGGTGGGGAACCACTTGCGCAACGACTCGACTGTCGCTGAGCTCGCCGCTAGCGTGGTTTGGCTCAAGCCGCCGCGGCGCCGCGGTCGGTCATCGCCTCCAGCGCGTCCAGGTAGCCGTCGCGGTAGCCCGTCTGGTTGGGGTGGTACGGCCCGACGAACGTTGGCACGCTCGGACCGTTGATCCACGGGTCGGCTGAGCACACTCCGTGATTAGCAAACCGGTCCCGCACGTCGGCGAAGCTGAATCCTGGCTGCTGGCTGACGGTCTTCTGAATGACGGTGTTGAGCACGTCGGAACCCTCGTTGAGCTTCTCGCGGCGGACCAGGTTCGGCGCCAGCGGGTCGGCGCAGCTCGGTGCGAGATCAAACAGCCGCGGGTAACCCAGCACGATCACCTGCGCGTACGGCGCGGCGCTGCGGATCGCAGCATAGGTGCGCGACAGCCGGCCCGGCAGCACGGACCGCGAGAAGGCCTCCGCGGCGTCGACCGCGGCGAAACAGGTGCTATCGCGCTCCGCGACCGTGCAGGTCTGCAACACGGGCCCGAATCCCACGTCGTTACCGCCGACGGTGATCGTCACCAGGTTGGTGCTGGGCGTCAGGGCCGAGACCTGATCGCCCCGCACATCGTCGGTGGTGGCTCCGGAACAGGCCACGAATCGGAAATTGGCTGGGTCATGCTCCGCGGCCCACAGCGGTGGATAGGACAACGGGCTGCGGGCACAGTCCCCGCTTGCCGCGTCGTAGACACCGGTGCCGACTCCGGAGGAGTAGGAGTCGCCCAAGGCCACGTAGTCCACCGGATCGTTGGCCGGCGCTTGGTATACGCGCGCGTCGCTGGCGCGGCCGTCCATGATCGCGGCCGGGCTTGCGGCTGCCGTCGAAACGGCAGCTGTCAGCACCGCGATCACCCCCGCTAGCAGGGCGATCAATCGACCTACCCACCTCAGCTGGTCCGCGCGTCGCACGGACACCTCCTGACCGGTGTGGTGTCCGAGCACTACTGACGGTAATAGCCTGGTCTTCCCCACGAGTCCTCTCCTGCCTCGGCTCGCACACATTGATCTTGTAGCCAACGCGTTCGGATACGCGGAATCCCTGCTCAGCAGGTGGATCGGAGTTGCTGAAGCTCGGATCGGACCGGGTGCGAGGCGCTTCGCGGGTAAGGATAGGCATCGGAAGCCGTGGCTGTCAGTGACCACCGCGGCGAGTCGCGGGTTTCGCTCTTGGCCCCCGAGCTCAACACCAGAGCTGTTCGGTCGACCCTCGACAGCGCTGCTGTTGAGGTGGGGAACCCGAGAGTGAGGGTCAAGCTTGAAGATCTGCGGGACGCGCCGGCGGCGTGTCCCGCAGAACCGGGGCGTGCTCGCCGTGCTCAGGGCGTTGCAGGCCAGCGCAGCCGTGTTTGGCAGCCGTCGCTTGGATAGGTCAAGCTCCGCCTCGTCCGCGATCTCCTGCCTGAGAGCGTCCGCCTTGTCCAGGTGAGCCTTGTACCGTGCGCGGCGCCAGGGCACGGTCTTGTGGATCCACACCCTCAGTCTGCGCCCACCCCGCCGACGATCGCTCCAGCCCGACGGGATGTGTTGGAGTCGCACTGAAGAACCGCGCAGGCCAAGACAACCAGGTCGACCCGCCGCGGCGGGTGATGAGGGGTGGCTTAGGGAGTCTCCGCCCGATGATCAGTGCCGGCCGAAGGATCTTGTCGGCGACCTTGGCCGTTTCGAGTACGAGTGGGAGCGGATCGCGGTCTGAGAAGAACGCGCCGGTGGACACCCGCCTGGTCCGCAACGCGGCAAGCAGGGTGCGGCCGTCGAGGCGGCGACGGCGTGCCGCGACGAGCACCGACCGCGGAAAGGCGGTCTCGTGAATCCAGATCGCCTCTCGGCTGGGTCGCCTCGGTGACGCTGGCAGCTTCAGTGCATCGCGATAGGCCATCTCCACCAG
>DASQVB010000121.1:0-11232 GCA_035640975.1 Pseudonocardiaceae bacterium | reverse complement strand
TGATGTGCGGCCACACCAGTGGACCCGGCCGTTCCGGCTCGAACCACGGCCGCAGCTGCCCGTGACGTCGACCGGTGAGCAGCAGCACACGGACAGGCAACCAGTCCGGCGAGTGGGCGGCAACCTTGGAGCAGCGCCACGGTAAGTTCCTTGCTCGAAGCCGTCAGCGGGTTGAATACTGGGCACGATCATACGAGATAGCGAAACACCGATTTTGAGAGGCAGCGTTATGGATTTCAAGCTGCGGTTGGGTAAACCCGAAGACGCCGAAACCTGCGCACGGATCTGCTACGAAGCATTCGCTTCGATAGCCAGGAAACATAACTTTCCCCCGGACATTCTGGTTGAGGCGGCAGTCGGGCTGATATCGATGCTGCTCGGCCATCCTGGTTTCTACTCGGTGGTGGCCGAATCTAATGGCCGGATTGTGGGCAGTAACTTTCTCGACGAACGCGCGCCCATCAGCGGCGTCGGCCCGATTACGGTAGACCCCGCCGTCCAAGACGGTGGAGTAGGTCGATTGCTCATGCAGGACGTGATGCGGCGCGCCACCCAGCGCAGTGCCCCAGGAATCCGCCTTGTTCAATCCGCTTACCACAACCGCTCGCTGTCCTTGTACGCCAAGCTCGGCTTCCAGGTGCGTGAGCAGCTCGCCTGCATGCAGGGCGCTGTTCCTCAGGGTGACATCCCCGGCTACCGGACCCGGCGCGCCATGCCCCCCGACGCCGAGACGTGCAACGCCCTCTGCCGCCGCATTCATGGGCACGATCGGGCCGGCGAGCTGACCGACGCCCTTGGGGGAGGTTCGGCGTTGGTGGTCGAGCACGACGGGCGAATCAGCGGTTATGCCACCGGCCTGGCGTTTTTCGCGCACGCGGTGGGCGAGAGCAACGAGGACATCAAAGCACTGATCATGGCCGCCGATGCATTGGAAGGCCCCGGCATCCTGGTCCCCACGACCAACGCAGACCTGTTCCGCTGGTGCTTGGAGCAGAATCTACAGGTGGTGCAGTTGATGACCCTGATGACTGCCGGCCTGTATACCTTACCCCAGGGCGCTTACCTCCCAAGCATCCTCTACTGACGTATCACGTCTACTCCTCGCCGCCTCTACTTCTGAGACGATCGTCGAGGAGGTTCCAGCATGGGCCCGGCATCTCCGAGCCAGGAGAAGCCCCCTGGCACTGCGATGCCCCCGGTCGGCGGGCCCGTCTGCAGCGCCTGGCGCGAAGGCGCGCTGACCAGGGCCAAGGAACTTGAATCGCTCTGCAACTGGGCGTATCGGAATCATCGGCTGGGAGAATGTCGATGACCTCAAGAAGGCAATCGAACAGCATATCGCCGCAGCCAGGGAAGCCGCTGGCCATAAAAAGCGCTTTCGAGTGTGGGGAAACAGTTCGCTTGTGCAACGAGCGATGGGCAATCTGGACGCTGCAGAGGCTCAGCTTCTCAATTTTGCGCCGACCGCATACGTAATCGGTCAAATACCCAGTCTTCTCCACCACGTTCAGCGACATCTTACTGCCGACGACCCGCGCCGGCAGGAGCTCGAGCGCATCGCCTCCCAAAAGGTACATGCTGAGCAGCTGGCCGATATGATCGACAGCGAACGAGGCAGGATTGTCACCGCCGTGCGTGGAGCGAGTTCGGCGGCTCTTCGCGAGCAACGGCGCGTGGCCAGTTTCCGCAACGCGTTGGTCGCCACGACGCTCGTCATGACGCTGCTCGCAGCGGGGGTGGCGATCATGGGTCTCTTCGCCCCGACTGCAGTGCCGTTGTGCTTCGAACCTGAGAAGGGCGCGCAAACCGTAGTCGTGTGCCCCACTGCGCAATCCGTGCTGTTGCAAACGGGGCAGCAGTCAGGCCCAACAGCACCAGACGTCGATGACGTCGTCGCAAGAACCGCTCAACGGACCGATTTGCTCGTCATTGAACTCATCGGACTCACCGCCGCTGCGGTGGCGGCCGCAACATCTATACGTGGCATCCGCGGTTCATCAGAGCCTTACGGCCTTCCCGTCGCGCTCGCGGCGCTCAAGTTGCCGACCGGCGCCATCACCGCTTTTCTCGGCCTCCTGTTCATGCGCGGCCAATTCATACCCGGTCTCACTGCCCTGGACACGTCCGCGCAGATCCTCGGTTGGGCGATCATCTTCGGTTACTCGCAAGAGCTGTTCACCCGCTTCGTTGATCAGCAGGGCCATGCTGTACTCAACACCGTGCGCGGGGCCGACAAAGTCAGGAGGCGGTGAGTCCAGCGGCAGGGTCGGCCGGGCCGGTGGTCTCCGTGTTGTCAGAGCAGATCGCCTGGCAGGCAGCGAGTTCGCGTCGTCCATCGACGCCGCCCTTCGCAACGGCACCGACCAATCAGCGGCGCTGCCGACGGCCCTCAGGCTGACCATAACCCGTCATCCGCCCGGATGACATAGCGTCACGTATCAGTAAATCTGCAGTTGGCCGGGAGGGCGCCACGGACGGAAAGGGCGCATCGTCAATCCGATGAATGATTCGCAAGGAGCGCATCGCCCAACGCCGGGAGCCCAATCGCGGTGAGGGCGCCCGCGACCTGACTGCGATATGTGAGAATGTCAGACTTGATCGCATCGATATCGCCCGGGACGCAGTCCACAACCGCCCGCGCGATCGAGTCAGCTACCGTGTCGACAGGCTTATTGTGACTAATTCCCCGCAAGGACACATAGCTCGACGCTAGGCAGCCGACTGCTCGGCCGACGAACGCCACCGCAGGAATTTCCGCGACCCCTAATGGTCCCCCGGCCTCGCCCGAGCCGAGAAGCCCCTCCCGCTGTAGACGGTTACGGATCCGCGACTCGATCGACGCACGATCGCCCGTCGATAAGATTTCCTCAGGAATAGACGCGAGTGTCTGCTCAAGCACTTCCCGCTCCGACTCCGACAATCGAGCGTACGAAGCAAAGTCCGTCTCTTTTGCTTGAGTCACCGCCACCTCCGTGTTTGACATCCCTGAGTTGGGGTCAGCTTAGCGTACGAGGTACCGGTGTCGGGCGGCTCGCCCGACCAACTCGGCGCGGTTGTAAAAGCACTGATACAGCGATCCCTTGCTCAGCCGGGCATGGTTGGCCACACGTTTCAATTTCACGCCCGAGTGTCCCGAAAACCCCTCGATAGGCGTGCAGTGGACGGCACGCTCTAGCCTCAACGTTTCACGCCCACCGATTCGGATCTTGATTCGGTGGTGAGCGGCCGGTGTGGGGGTGATTGTGCTGTGTGGGTGTGACAGGTCGCCCGATGTCGTCTGGGTGGCGCCGGGTTCCACTGCCGGGGGTGTTGCTGGGGGTTGTGGGGACGGGTGCGTTGGGGGTTATCCGCTGGGTGCGGGGCAGGTAGTGAGGGTGCGCAGGCTGGTGAGGGCGTGGAGGGCCAGGTGGGTGAAGGGCCCATGGGCAGACAGGTGCAGGGTGGTGCGTCGGGCGGTGGTGGCCAGGTGTCCGGCGATGGAGAACAGGCGTAGCCGTAGTCGTTTGGGTTCCCAGCGTCGGGCCTGGTGGTCGGTCAGGGCCAGCAGCTGCATCCAGGTGGTGATCTCACAGGCCAGGGCGACGATCGCGCAGTAGATCTGGTTTTGGGTGAGCTCATACAGGGGGAGATTGCGCAGGCCGCTGTCTTTGGCGGCGCGGATGCGGTCTTCGGCGCGGGCTCGGCGCCGGTGACGTAACTCCAGCTCGGGGAGTTGAGTACCGGGCCTGCCGGCGGGGGTGTTGGTGGCAAAGGCGGTGATGCGGTGTCCGTCGATATCGGTAATGCGTAGCTGGGCGCCGGGGTGGGGTCGTTCCTTGCGGACGATCACCCGCATCCCGGGTGGCCATCCGGTGGCGGCTAGGTCCAGCAGGTCGGTCAACTCGGCTACCCACGCTCCGTCGCGGACCTCGTCGTGGGCGTCATAGGCCGGTGTCCACGCGCTGTCGGGAATCAGCTCAAGCAGCTGGGGGGTATGACTGGGCAGGGTGAACCCGACCGAGTAGGACATGGCCCGGGTGTGGAGGTAGTTGACGACCTGGTGGCTGCACCCGGCGCCGTCGATACGCACCAGCACCTTGCGCCCGATGCGCCCCGAGCTGGGAAAGGGCAGCTGCCGCAGGGCGTCCCGGATTACCACCACGTGATCGGCTGCGGTGTTGGACCCGGCGTTGCCCGGGCGCAGCAGCACCGCCAGCGGCTCTCCGGTTCCCTGGTTGCCGTGGTCGGCAAAGGCCCACAACGGATGAAACCAAAGCCGCGCTTGTAGGTGGCCGCGGCGGACTCCTTGTCTGAGTGCGCCGTGACCAGGGTGGCGTCGATGTCGATGATCAGCGGAGCAGCAGCGTCGATTCCGGCGTGGGGGGCATGCTGGCCGGCTAACTCCCACACTCGGGCCCGGGCCGCCGCCCGGGCGGTGTTGATCGCCGTCAGCGCCGCAGGGGCATCCTTGGCCAACGCGTCGATCGTGCGCGAGACCGTCGGATCCGAGGCCACCAGCCCGAACACGCCCGGCTCAGCCCGCAGCAACCCGATGTCGGCCAGGCAGTCCCCACCCAACCCCAGCGTGATCGCCAGATCTGTGACGACCTTGGCCGGATCGTGGATCGCCCGCGGTTTGCGCCAGGGCGCCAACCCCGCTGCCAGCAACCGATCCAGTCCCGAGATCCTGACCGCCTCGGTCAACAGCGATCCACCGGCGTGCGACACCACGCCTTTGCCGGCGCCATCGACCCGAACCCGCGGGTAGAACCCGGTAGTGTTCCTCACCTGAAAGGTGCCTCCTCGACACAGCCCGATATGACCTTCGACAAGCCATATCCTTGCTGGTCAGTGGCACCTTTCAGTCTTTCGACACACCTCTTAACACACCACCAGGCGAAAGCGCGAGGCTAGCCCCTGCACGGGGCCACAGCGCGGCCCCGTGCAGGGTGGAGGGCCGGCGCGACGAGTGTGAGGAGGCTCTATCGCCGGACCGGCCCGGCTCAGGCGGCAGCCATATCGCCGCGAGGTTGTGTCGGCTAACACGACGAGCTTGTCCGGCCGCGCATGCCCACACACTGCGCACGGCCAGCAACGTTGACGGATGGGTTGATCACACTCGTCTCGGTGTAACGCAGCAGGTGGCGGCCCCTCTGTTGCGGTGCGTAAGGTGTCGAGTCGTAACATGAAGACAACCGTGAGTAACGGGCCACGACCAGAGCACGACAGCCGCATCACTGATGCACCAATGCAGCACACGGTGCCTCAACTGCGGAAAGCGCTCTCAGCGAGAGGTGCGGACATGGCACTTAGACGGCAGGGGCTGGCCCAGCGCCGCAAGGCTGTCGGGTTGACGCAGGAGTCACTCGCGCAACGCCTGGGAGTGGAGCGCTCCACCGTTGTCCGTTGGGAGGCCGGAGACACCGAGCCACTCCCGTCGATACGACCACACGTGGCTCACGCCCTTCAGGTGTCGCTGGATCAGCTCGCCGCGCTACTCGCCGAGGATGAGAATGCCGGTAAGGCGAGAACTCTCCCGGCTGACACCGAGGTGACGGGCCCGATCGTGTTTCCGGCGATGCGACCGAGCCGGGACGAGTGCGAGAACCTGGTTCCCCCACAGGTAGTCGAGGCGTTCGAGGCGCTGCGCGGGGCGCTGCGATCCGCCGGTATCGGTCCAGAAGACGTCGAGGCGCCGTTGTTGACCGGTAAGTCGCAAAGCGGCGAGGTCCCAACGGGCACGCTAGTCCCGACAACGATTGGGGCTGGCGGACTCGCCCGATCCGACGTTTCCGAGCCGGCCAGCACCGAGATCCTACGACGGCCATTCTGGAGCGCCATCCCGCTGGACATCGAACCTGCCGACGCCCAGCGGCGCCGGGCTATCTCACGGCGGTTCAAGCGGTTCGCGGCGGCGGGCGTCCTCGCTGTCATCTTCGTCGGAGGCGTGGCGTCCGTGCCTTCCCTGACTTCCCGCAGCGACTCCATCCCGCCGGCCGGTGCCGGAAGCCCGACCTCCCCGGACCCAGCGTCTCCCATCCCGGCACCCCACGCCGGCAGCGGCAAAGGCCCCGGCTCCGAAGGCTCCATCGGAGCCATCAATTCGGCACCCGCGGATGCCTCGGGCACACCAGCCGACGATCCCGCCCCGCCAGCGGCCGCCGCGGTGCCCGCACCCCACGCCGTCCAGGCGAGCAGCCCCAAGCAGACCCCCAGCCGGCCCAAGTCCCCTGCCTCCGCCGCTACCCAGCCAGCGCCGCACACCCCAGCGATCCCGGCCGAGGTCCAGGCGTGGTCTGAAATGGCTGAAGCCAGCGCGAATGATTACCGCAAGATGTACGGCCGTCTAGGGGCTTCATCGCACCCTTGACGGCCGTCGGCAACTTCGACGAGCTGGCAGACTCAGGACTGTGGACTGGTCGCCAGATCGAGGCGCGCTGCGCGGTCGGGTGGCCGTCGTGGCAGGGGCGACCCGAGGTGCCGGGCGTGGAATCGCTGCCGCGTTGGGCGAAGCTGGTGCAACAGTCATTTGCACCGGTCGTAGTAGCAGTACAAGAGCAATCCGGTCCGACTACAACCGTGCCGAGACGATCGAGGAGACTGCCGCCCTCGTCACACAACTCGGCGGCACTGGTATCGCAGTCGCGGTTGACCACCTCGAATCTGACCAGGTGGAAATACTGGCCGAACAGATCGACAACGACCACGGCCACATCGACGTGCTCATCAACGACATCTGGGGCGGCGAAGTACTCAAAGGCGGTCCGGCTGAGTGGAACACTCCCATTTGGGAACACGACCTCGACAACGGCCTGCGGATACTTCGGCTTGCCATTGACACCCACCTCACCACGTCCCATCACCTTCTCCCGCTTCTCATCGACGAGCCGGGTGGCCTGCTCGTCGAGGTGACCGACGGGACCGCCGACTACAACGCATCGCGATATCGGATCTCTGTGTTCTACGACCTTGCCAAGGTCGCCGTGAACCGGCTGGCCTTCTCTCAGGGGCACGAGCTGGAACCGCATGGCGCGACCGCGATCGCCATCACCCCTGGCTGGCTGCGCTCAGAGATGATGCTCGACAACTTCGGCGTCTCCGAACAGAACTGGCGCGACGCTCTCGATCCGACCGCCGTCGATAACTACCCCTGCGCGCCCGCGGACTTCGCGTTATCTGAGTCACCTCGATACGTCGGGCGTGCCGTCGTCGCGTTGGCCTCGGATCCCGACCGGGCCAGATGGAACCAGAAGTCGGTCAGCTCCGGTCAACTCGCAGCCGAATATGGGTTCACCGACCTCGACGGCTCCCAGCCCAACAGCTGGCGATTCATCGAAGAGATCCGCGAGCCTGGCCTCGACGCGAACCCCGACGACTACCGGTAACTTCGGTAGCCGTACCCCTGATTTCCCGTGACGGAACGACGACCGAGCAGATCATCAACCGGTTGATGCAGCTGGATCCATAGACTTCGGCCGTTGGTGGATCAAGGGCCGCGTACTAGCTCGTTCGTCGAGGGTGGGCAAGCGCCGGTCTGGTGGGGATAGTTCTCCTGTGGCGATGCCAGCGCTGGCGCAGGCGTGGAGGGCTCGGACAAGATCGTGGTGCAGGTCAAAGGCCGCCTCTAGTGCAACGATGTGCAGTTCATGAATGGCTTGGGAATTAGGGTCGACTACGACCGCCAGGTGACCGCCGCCGCGGAGGCTGTATTTGCGAAGGACTTCGAAGAAAACGTACAGACCGGTGGCATCCATGGATGTCACGGCGGACAGGTCGATCACGAGGTGGACGTTGTCATCGCGACGTGCCTGGGTGAGGGCATCCCGCAGGACCGGCGTTGTATTCCCGCTGATCTTGCCGGTCACGGTGCACACCGTCGTGTCGGGCTGGAGCTGACTCAGTGCCGCTGTGATGGTCGATGCTCCATCAGGACACGGCGGTGTTTCACAAGGCCAGTCCTTAGCGATCATGGTCAGCTCTCACCCGGAGAAGTGGATCCAACTCGCACTGTACACCCTGCAAGTACCGATGCAAACTCGTATGCTTCGTACTGTCAAATGCACGTGCATATGCTCGCTTATTAAGGTCAATTGATTGCGAATGGACCATTACACGGAGTCGATTGGGGTGGGTTGGCGTTCGTCCAGGCGGGAATGAAGGCCGGGCAGGAGGCGGAGCAGGTCGGTCAGTGCGGTCTGCTGCTCCGGGTCAGGTCGGAGATCAGCACGGCTTCCCGGCCGAGCACGCGGTCGACTAGATGCTCGACGTGGGCGCGCCCGGTGGGGGTGAGGGTGACGAGCACCGTCCGAGTGCCCTCGGGGCCGGGGGTCCGTTCGACGAGGCCGTCGCGTTCAGCATGGGCGATGCGCGGGGAGATGGCCCCGGCTGTGACTGGCGGCCGAGCTCGGTCCGCGGGGTATCACGGCCAATGTGGTGTCTCCCGGGGTACATCGCCGACACCGAAGTTCTTCCGTGACGCGCTCACCGGCAAGCGCGCCTCTGCAGCCGGCGGATGGTCTCGGCGCCGGTGTGCAGGACAATCGTCGAAAGGTTTCGCCGCGCCTGCGTCAGTATCCATGGTCCAGGCAAGCGCGGCCAGTGCGCCGGTGACGATCCGAAGTTCTTGGGGAGGCCGCCGCCGCCAACGCGGTCACGGATACCTCGGATCACGTCACCTTCGGTTATGTCAGTTTTCCCCACCCGTCGCCCGCGTCATCGGGAACCCGCGGGTTGGCGACGACGCTTTGTGAGCACGGCCTGCAAGGCGTTGTCCGCTCCGGCAAGCTCATTGTTGATGTCCCCGACGATCGATCCGACTGGCTCGGTCCTCTCGGTAACCAAGTGGAGGCCGGCGGTGACTTCGCGGAGCCTCGCGTTGACGCGTCCGAGAACGCGCGCAATGCTGATCAGATAGGCAGCGAGCACCAGCACGGTGAGCACTGCGAGGATGATTGTGAATACAGCGGCTGCCGGCATGGTAATTCGCTCCTCACAGGAGGCGGTCAACGGCCTTCACATAGCGGGTGAGCCCAGCCCCCACCTTTTTGACGGCGTCGCGGGTGGGTATCAGCGCCTTCACATCGTCGACTGCCATGACGATGCCCCCGGCCTGACCGTGAACGGTGTCGATGCGCTTCCCGACGTCGACGGCGGACCCCTTCAGGCGCTGGAGGAGCACCACCACGACGGGTATCACCACGACGAGGAAGATCGCGTTGCCGATCCACCACAGCACCATCGTCGTCTCCTGTCTTACCTTTGCCCTACCACGGGGTCCTGAGATGATACTGCGCGTCGCCAGCCAGTTTCGGAGTTCTGGGGAGCCTGTGTCCCCTGCGAGGTCTGCGTCTGCTGCGAAGCCAGCGACTCGGCCGCCTCCGCAATCGCCGGCAGCGCGCCGGCGATCGCATTCAGCTTCCGGTTCAGGATCGCGGCGCCGGCGCCCACCAGAAACACTTCCCCTTGGATCCGATTGATGATCGTTTCACTCACCTGCCCGAGGGCGTTGGCGATGGCGCGCAGCCGACGAGTGATCAATATAACGAACAGCGCCAACACGGCCACCAAGGCCACGATCTCGATGACGGTGAGTATCACGAGCAGTCCGGTGCTCATCGCGCCCCCACCCCCAGAAGTGCAGCGTGGCGGCGCGCCTCGTCCATGATCTCATCCAGGCTGTCTGCGACGGCGAGTGCGATCTTGATGTTGGCCGTGTTGCCGGCAACCCCCTGCGCCACGCCCCCCACTTGCTGCACGCTGGCTTCGATGGAGCCGACGAGGCGGAGGAGCAGGCTGAGAAGCGCGATCACGGCAAGGAGCACGACCGCCCCGATAACCAGTATTACCTGCCAGAACGTGATCTCCTCAGCGGCGAGAGCTAAGGCCATCGTTATCCTCCCAATGCTTGTCGAGCGGCCCGAGCACCCCGGAGGATGCTCTGAAGAGTGGCGTTCGTGCGGGCCAGCTCCCCGAGCGGCTGCGTGGTCGACCGTGTCCCCTCGAGCTCCCGAGCCGCTGCGCGCGCCTGCGCGTTGATCCGGGATGCGAGCATCATGAGCACGCTGACAAGGATCACCACGACCACCACGACCACCAACCCGATGATCAGGCCCACCCACCAGCCACCGAGGGATGGCTCCCCAAACTCATTCAATGCTGCCTCCAACCCTCCGAGGAATATTCTTGCACTCGATCAGGCTCGGAACGCGGACGTTTCACTATTGGGTTCGCAACTAGCGGAAACGGGGGTTTACGGGGAGTTTACACTCGATCACGAGCTGAGGGAAGTGGCAGTATGAGAGCGGCGCTGGAGCGGTGATCGGTGGCCACTCTGGTCACATAGCGCGACGCGCTCAGCGGCTCGGTTCGAAAGTTCCACATCGACGTGGCCCCGGCCAACGTGCTTATGCCTGCGTGAACGCCTAGGGAGTCAAGCCGGAAGCCGTTGGCTGTCGGTGATCTCAGATGTCCGCGCCGGTGACTTTGCGTACGACTAGTTCTGCTCATCTGCAGATGAGCAGAAGGCCTGCGTTGAGAAGGTCACTGCGGCGCTTCGTCGTCGGGGACGTGAACTACAAGAAAGCTACCTTGTGAAGCAAAGGCCTCTACGAACACCTGGACTGGATGTATCAGAAACGCCCAGTACTGCGTGCAGCAGCTTTATGCGCCCCACTGCCGGCCGCAGTCGTGGCGCACTGTTGGCGGGCGAGGAGCCTGTGGCCGCTGGCACCGTACCCCGCACGCCGATCGACTACCGGGACGATCCGGCGGTCAACTCAGTGGCAGGACTGTGGCGCAGGGTGTGAGTTGCTGGTGTACCGCGTCGGTGGTCCGCTCGACGTCTCCGGGGGCGAGCAGGTCCAGGAGTGCGTCGCGCAGGACGGCGAGCATGACAGCGTTCAGTGCCTGACCGGACGGGGTGTCGCGTTCGGTAACGGACTGAGTGGCGCCGAGCACGGCAAGCCAGTCCTCGACGGTGGCGCGGACGGAGCCCTTCCATGGCCCCGTCGGGGTCGACCAGGGAGCGCGCATAGCCCTCAACCCACAGGGTCAGCAGGGCCGGTTGCTCGGCTGCTGCGAGCTAGGGCCACATCTGCTCGGCCCATGTGAACAGCCCCGCTCCGTCCCCTTCGTCCGGCCGGTCCGCCTCGTCTAGCCGGGCGGTTCGTCGGCCGCGCGCGGGCCAGCAAGGCACGAACAAGGCCGTCCTTGCTGCCGAACAGGTACAAGCAGTCCCCGCGGGCTGGACCCGAT
>DASQVB010000120.1:0-4992 GCA_035640975.1 Pseudonocardiaceae bacterium | reverse complement strand
ACGTCTTCGTGAAGGGCCCGGGTTCGGGCCGGGAGACGGCGATCCGGTCGCTGCAGGCCGCCGGCCTTGAGGTCGGCACCATCCAAGACGTGACCCCGCAGCCGCACAACGGCTGCCGGCCGCCGAAGCGGCGCCGGGTCTGAGGCGCGGGAGGGAATAGCACAGATGGCTCGGTACACCGGACCCGCGACCCGCAAGTCACGCAGGCTCAAGACTGATCTGATCGGTGGCGATCAGGCGTTCGAGCGTCGCCCGTATCCGCCCGGCCAGCACGGCCGTGCGCGGATCAAGGAGAGCGAGTACCTCCTGCAGATGCAGGAGAAGCAGAAAGCTCGCTTTACCTACGGCGTCATGGAAAAGCAGTTCCACCGGTATTACGAGGAGGCCAACCGCCGCCCCGGCAAGACCGGTGACACGCTGCTGCAGATCCTGGAGTCCAGGCTGGACAACGTCGTTTACCGGGCGGGCCTGGCCCGCACCCGTCGTCAGTCGCGCCAGCTGGTGTCCCATGGGCATTTCCTGGTCAACGGCAAGAAGGTGGACGTTCCCAGCTTCCGGGTGTCCCGGTTCGACATCATCGATGTCAAGCCGAAGTCGCTGCCGACCCTGCCATTCATGGTGGCCAGGGAGACCGTCGGAGACCGCCCCATACCGGCATGGCTGCAGGTCGTCCCGTCTTCGCTGCGGGTGCTGGTGCACCGGCTGCCGGAGCGGGCCCAGATCGACGTGCCGCTGCAGGAGCAGCTGATCGTCGAGCTCTACTCCAAGTAACCTGACTGCACCCGATATGGAGACATATCGGGGTGCGTCACCCGTCTACGGCGCCGACATGGCTCCATGACGGGGAAGGCTCAGATCATTAGAGATCCACGATGGCGTCAAATAGCGGGCGCCAAGGAGGAGCATCACCATGCTGATCACTCAGCGACCCAACCTCAGCGAGGAACCGGTCGTCGACACCCGTTCCCGGTTCATCATCGAGCCGCTGGAGCCGGGCTTCGGTTACACCCTGGGCAATTCACTGCGCCGTACCTTGCTCTCGTCCATCCCGGGAGCGGCGGTCACCAGCATTCGCATCGATGGCGTGCTGCACGAGTTCACCACCGTTCCAGGTGTCAAGGAGGACGTCACCGACATCATCCTCAACCTCAAGGAGCTCGTGGTCAGCTCCGAAGAGGACGAGCCGGTGACGATGTACCTGCGCAAGCAGGGTCCCGGTGATGTCACGGCGGGCGACATCGTCCCCCCGTCCGGCGTCACCGTGTACAACCCTGATCTGCACATCGCCACCCTGAACGGGAAGGGCAAGCTGGAGATCGAGCTGGTCGTCGAGCGGGGCCGAGGCTACGTGCCCGCGGTGCAGAACAAGGCGTCCGGTGCGGAGATCGGCCGGATTCCGGTGGACTCCATCTACTCGCCGGTGATGAGGGTGACCTACAAAGTCGAGGCCACCCGGGTCGAGCAGCGCACCGACTTCGACAAGCTGATCCTGGACGTGGAGACCAAGCCGTCGCTGTCTCCCCGGGATGCACTGGCCTCGGCCGGTCGCACGCTGGTGGAACTGTTCGGGTTGGCCCGCGAACTCAACGTGGAAGCCGAAGGTATCGAGATCGGCCCCTCGCCGGCTGAGGCGGACACCATCGCGGCCTTCGCGATGCCCATCGAGGACCTGGATCTCACCGTCCGGTCCTACAACTGCCTCAAGCGGGAGGGCATCCACACCGTCGGCGAGTTGGTCAGCCGCAGCGAGGCTGACCTGCTGGACATCCGCAACTTCGGCGCCAAGTCGATCGATGAGGTGAAGCTGAAGCTGGCCGGTCTTGGCCTGCAGCTCAAGGACAGCCCGCCTGGGTTCGATCCCTCAGCTGCTGCGGCGGAGTACTCGATTGACGGCTGGGGCGACGGCAGCGACAACGGGGTGGACAACGGCACCGATTACGGCAACGACGACGGCCAGGACTACGCCGAGACCGAGCAGCTGTAGCACTCGTGAGTGGCAATCGGTGCTTCAGCACCGATTGCCACTCACGAGGCGAACCGAAGGGAGCCATAATGCCAACGCCGACCAAGGGCGCCCGGCTTGGTGGGTCGCCGGCCCATGAGCGGCTGATGCTGGCCAACCTGGCGACGTCGCTGTTCACCTACGGCCGGATCACTACCACCGAAGCCAAGGCCAAGCGGCTGCGTCCGTTCGCCGAGCGGTTGATCACCAAGGCCCGCAAGGCGGACCTGCACAACCGCCGCGAGATCATGCGAGTGATCCGGGACAAGGACGTGGTGCACAAGCTGGTTGCGGAGATCGGCCCGCATTTCGCGACGCGGCCGGGCGGCTACACCCGGATCGTCAAGACGATGCCCCGCAAGGGCGACAACGCTCCAATGGCGGTCATCGCGCTGGTCGCCGAGCGCAGTGCTGCGGACGTCGAGGAGGTCAAGCGCCAAGCCTTCAAGGAGCGGCCGAAGGCACAGCCGTCGGCCGCCGAGGCCAAAGAGCCGACTCCCGAACAGCCCAGCACGGTGGAGTCCAGCACGGTGGACGCTTCCGATGAGCCGGCGCAGACCACTGCGGAGGCTTCTGCCGACGCATCGGTGGAGGACAACCCGCCGGCCGCGCGGCGGGACGCGGGCGAATCCTGACCGCGAGTACCGCATCGCAGGAGCCCGCTGCCCCGGACAGGGACAGCGGGCTCCTGCGTTACCGGCTGGACATCAGCTACGACGGGTCCGGCTTCTCCGGATGGGCCCACCAGCCGGGCCGACGAACCGTCCAACGGGTACTTGAGGACGCGCTGGCGACCGTGGCGCGGATCCAGGCCACCCTCACCGTTGCTGGGCGCACCGACGCGGGCGTGCACGCCACCGGACAGGTTGCGCACCTTGATGTGCCGCCTGGCGTGGCAGCGCCCGATGAGCTCGCTCACCGGCTCGCTCGGTTGCTGCCGCCGGACGTGCGGGTGCCAGCGGTTCGGCAGGTGCCGCGCACCTTCGACGCCCGCTTCTCCGCGCTGCGACGGCACTACCGATACCGGGTCTGCGACGCGCCGTGGGGGGTCGATCCGCTGCGCCGGCACGACACGCTTGTTCACCACCGCCGGCTCGACGACGCCGCGATGAACGCGGCGAGCAGCCCGTTGCTCGGTGAACACGACTTTGCCGCGTTCTGCCGCCGCCGCGAGGGCGCCAGCACGGTGCGCGCGCTGCAGCGTCTGGAGTGGAGCCGCGACGAACCGTATCTACTGGTCGCGCACGTCGTGGCGGATGCGTTCTGCCACTCAATGGTGCGCAGCCTGGTGGGTACCCTGCTGGCGGTGGGCGACGGCCGGCACTCGCCGGACTGGCCCGCTGGCTTGCTGCGATCCACCGCCCGGGCCAGCGGGGCGACGGTGGCCCCGGCGCACGGTCTCACCCTTGTGGGCGTGGATTACCCCGACGACGACCAGCTCGCTACCCGCGCTGAGCAGACCCGCGCCGTGCGAGTACGCCCACCCGCAGCTTTACGCCCGACCCAGGCCTTGCAGTACCGCCCGTTCGACCGGTGACGGGTGGGTGCGGTCCAGATCCAGCTCACCGACCGAGTCGAGCGGGGGCTGCGCCATGAACTTGGGCTGAGTGCCCCGGTGACGTTGTGCCGCGTGGACGAGGAATGGGTGGCACAGATACACGTCCC
Organism: Pseudonocardiaceae bacterium; assembly: GCA_035640975.1. GTDB lineage: Bacteria > Actinomycetota > Actinomycetes > Mycobacteriales > Pseudonocardiaceae. The sequence continues at coordinate 1,325 of DASQVB010000120.1, read as the reverse complement.
CGGCGGCGCCGGTCGCGGTGGTCACTGGCCGGTGCGCCGACCTCGGGACCGCTTGCTGGGCGAGCGCGACGAACTCCATGCCGTCGTCGCCGGCGGGGGCAAGCAGCGGTGGCACGTCGAGGTGCGACCCAACGCGGATCCGGGTCGGGCGTCATCGGGACCGACGTCGGAAACAGGAACAGCATCAACAGCGCACGGCCCCGGGAACGCAGATTGAGCCGAAAACCGCCCATCACCGAGTCGGGGTAGCTGGCTTCGACGTGCCAGCCGTCGTCGCCGGGATCGTCGGGATGCGGGAACCGGATCGGGAAAGTGCCCAACCCGGCGCGCGGGATCCACCGGCCCGCGCCCACGAGCTGGTCGTATGCGGCGAGCAGCCGCGGGGTGTTCGCCGCGGCGCGAAACGGCTCATCGACGAATCCGGGCATGCGCAGGACTGGCCGGGTCCAGGTCGCCGGGTCGTCTGGGTCACAGCCGGTGGCCGCCCACAGCAGCGCTCGCCCGGCGTCGGCGACGTCACGCGGGAACGCGCTGGGTAGGTGCACGAACCCCCGTTGGCGACGAAGCGCTCCACCTCGCCATCGGTCAGTCTCTCCTTGCGTTGCACCTCGCTACGGTGCTCGGCCTCGCTGCTAACCGCAACTGGTCACCACGCCGTGGTGACCAACGAAGAGAAGGTCGCAGCGTTCAGGGAGCGCGCATTGTGACTGATGTGGGTGGCCAGAGGTTACTGTTCGGACAGCTGGTTACGTACCGTAGCTACACGGAGGTCGTGTCCCCCTGATTGGTGAATCGTGGGAAGGTCTGAAACATCGCCGTGGGTTCCAGCGATAGGGACGGGTAGAGCCCAGTGATGCTGTCGGACCCCCGACCCGGCAGTGTCACTGGGCTTTTTTCATGTGTGGCTGATCCGAAAATCGAGCCGGGGACGGGCGAACGGAACCACCGGCTCGGCGTTGTTGTGTCGCGGAGCCGGGACGGGGAAGCCGTGGTCAGGCCGTGGGCTCCAGGGTGACCTTGTAGCCCAGCGCTTCGAGTTGGCGGATGTGGTTACGTTTTTTGCGTTCCGGGCCGATGCGGGTGTCGTAGAAATCGGGTCCGAGATCGATAAAGTGGGCCTGGGGATCCGACAGTAGGTGCCAGACGATGACCAGGATGGAGCGACCGATGGCGACGATCGCTCTCTTCTTGCCGCGGCGTTTGGCGATGCGCCGGTAGCGTTCGCCGAGGAAGGTGTTGGTCTTGCCGGCGGACACGGCGGCCTCTCCGAGCGCGCGGGCCAGGTAGCGGTTGCCATACCCGGTCGTGCTGCTGCCCTTGGTGCG
>DASQVB010000119.1:0-4671 GCA_035640975.1 Pseudonocardiaceae bacterium | reverse complement strand
CCCGTCTCCGTTCTGTGGGGTTGTCTTAGTCAGTCTTCTTCGGGTGTCCGGTGCCGGCTTCGGTGACCCAAATGGTGCGGCGGTCTGGGTCGAGGAGGTACCAGATTCGGCCACCGCCCGTGACCTCGATCTGCCAGCAGGCCAAGTGCTTGCCGCCGTGCTCGGCGAACGCTAGGGCGCCCTTGAGCTGGTGGTGGCGGGGCGTCGGCGGCGCGGGGGCGGGATTGGTCCGCATCTGGTGCCAGGCGTCGCAGGTGTTGCCGGGAGCTTGCTGACAGAGGTTTTCCCAGCCCTTCGCTGCGGTGGTGTTGCCGAAGCGGACCTCCCACTCATCAGCACCGGCTGGTGGAGCGACCCTCTCGCCGCGTTTGGGGCTCACGCGGCAGGTGCAGGAACCGGTCCGAGGTCGCCCTCGAGTTGATGGATCCGCGCAGCGAGATCAGGGTCGGCGTGAACCTCGGCGGTGTGTTGCCAAGCAGCGATCACCTGGACGACCGGCGCAGGATTGTCGAGGGCGTCGGCTGCCCGCAGCGTCTCCACCAGTTCCAGCACGAACGCACGGACGTCCTGGGTGGCCAGGAAGCGAACCCAGGGAAACGCCTCCGGAACAACGTCGACCAGCAGCGACCTGGCAGCCTCGTCTCGCTGCATCAGGGCGACGAATATCCGCGTAGTTGCCGACACCACTGTGTGTTCCTGCTCAGCTCGACTTGCCGTCGTCAACGTGAGGTCCTCGGCGTCGCGGCGTCGAAGGCGCAGGGTCTGCCCACGCGTCGCCGTAAGCCGTGCGACTGTGTCGGTCGGCTTCTGGACGAGCTCGGAGAACGGGATCTCGGGCGCAGACATACCTCAAAGGTACTTCAAAGGTCGCTCAGAGTCGAGCTTAGCCGCAAGGTGTACGCGGTGCGTTCATTCTGGCGGCACTCTCAACTCTGTTCCGCAATGTTCAGGTCGAGCCGCGGACGGTCGGCAGCCGGGCAGGCCTGCGGCCAACCGTCCACCAGTCTGCTCCTTCCAGAGAATCATCGAGTTCCGGCTGCTGGTCCTGCGCGCCGGTCCGCATCGCCGATCGTCGTTTGCTCGCCGCGCGCGCGGTGACATGGGTTTCGGCGAGACTGTAAGCCCAGCCGTAGCCAGGACCGCCGCCCGCGGACTGAGCGCAGTACGAAAGCCACGAGTTCACCAGGGCAGTCCCCGGGTAACTTGCGGAGATCAGCGGTAGACAGCCAGATGGGTCGGGCTGCGCTCGAACCCGGTCACCGCATCGCACCCTGCGTCGAGCCGTCACCTGTACCGCAGCATGAAGGTACTTCGCTGGATTGCGGATGGCTGCCCAGCAGGCGAGCCACCGACGCGGGATTTCACCTACAAGACGAGCGCTTACGCGCTTCAAGGGCGAGACCTGGCGACGGTGGATCGGCGCGGTGGTCGGTGGCGTGCCGGGATCACTGACGCGGGCCGCCACTACCTTGCACACGGCACCTACCCTTCAGGCTCGACCGCGTCCAGGCTGCACACCAAGCCAGTGTCCTCTCCGAGGCGGCCCGCGTCAGTGATAGCCACCGTCTGTCTGCCGGCAGAAATTTGACAGAGGGTGCATCTGGTCTCGCACACACTTGTGCAGAAGGCATTGAGGCGAGGATGGCAAGTCATCTCTGTCAAGAGCGAGATGCGTGATCGTTGGCCTTCAGGACGTGAACGCTGATGGCCCTCGAACGACCTGATCCGATTGACGCCGGGGAGCGAGCGATTGGTGTCCAATTTCGGGTGAAGCCCACACGCGCCGAGCACGCCAACGCTCCTGAGGAGGCGCGTAAGCGGACTCGTGGTGCGCATATGTGGGTGCCGCGCTAGGATTACCGCCGGACGGGGAACCTGCGACTCTTCTTGTACCACGACACTCACTCGGCCGCTTCGTGGGAAGACACTGCCCGGATCTCGGTAGAGAATCGCCTCACCGCTGTTCATGAAGTGGTTGTCAATTCCGTGGGCAGTGGAAGGCCTGCATGGCCCAGCTAGCCGCGTTGCCCCGTTCCCATCGGCTGACTCGCTGCTCGACCCTGAGGATCAGCTGAAGTTCCCGGCGGATCAGCAAGCCACCATCATAGAGCGATCTGCTGGGTGCCGTAGTCCGTGCGTCAGCTTTGACTCCTGTGACCCACAGTTCGCGCCTCCCCACCACGCTCCGAGCCACGTTTTGGCAGCTCAGGAGCGCTTGTGACTCTGGCTTGGTGCCCCCGGCAGGATTCGAACCTGCGCTCCCGCCTCCGGAGGCCGGGAGCCCTTGTCCACTGTGGCCTCTCTGCTGCTCTGCCTTGGCTTTGCCAGATCACCTATGTCTGCGGTCGCCACCATGTCGTGTAGTTGAGTCCACGATTGATTCCACGAGCCACCTCAAGTTGGTTACCGCGTCGGGGACGATCTGAGCGCAGCGGTCAGGCGCCGAGGTACAGCACGGTGCCAAGTCGGCCACGCTGCCGGCAATGGAGAAAGCGCACCGGCTCTGGTGCCCAGGCGGAGTCAAGGCCCGATCGTGCAGAGTGGCGGGATGAGGTACGCGGTCGCGGCATCGAGCGAGTGGGTCGACCCCGAGGGGGTGCGTCGGCCCGGCGGTGAGGTGCACGCTTGGACATCCGGCAGTAACCAAACCCTTTGCGGATTCGCGCTCAGTCGGTCTCGGCTGGGGAGATATCCGCACGTCGACTGGGCCGACATTCGGCCAGAGTCGGGCCGACACGCCGACGCAGTACAGCGGGTGTGTCCGTGCTGCATGGCTGGGGCCCGTCCGCGGCGAAATCCGCAGCGGCGTGGTCGAGGCTTCGGCCGGTCACGTCGGGGGTGCGCAGGGATGTGTCGTCGAAGAGTGGGGCGGTGGCGGCGAGCGGGCATCCGCCTTGGCCAGATCCGGCGAGATGCAGCGCGCGGCCGCTTTCATTGAATATCAGCTGCACCGAGTGTCGGCATGTGATCTTGACAGCGTGGGAAGGTTGTTGGGCGAATGTCGGAGGGATCGCGGCGGGATTCGCGTCATTTACCGTGGCAGCCACGGTGGGCGACTGGTAGCCGGGTCAGCAACACATCTCAGGTCGCCTCCACCGGTGCGACGGGAGGGGTGACTGCAGTGGCCTGTGTCTACCTCGATGGCCGCGCAGTGGCTGTTACCGGTGGTGTCGATGGCGCGGTGCGGGTCTGGGACCTGGTCACCAGCGCTTCGATTGGCGAGCCGCTCATGGAACACGCCGCCTCAGTGACCGCGGTGGCTTGTACTTACCTGAACGGCCGCCCGATTGCCGTTACCGGAAGCTGGGACCATACGGTGCGGATCTGGGATCTCACCAGCCGCAGCCCGGTCGGCGATCCCCTCATGGGCCACACCGATCCGGTGACCGCGGTAGCGTGCGCCCAGCTCGACGACCGTGCGATTGCCGTCACTGGAAGCTGCGACCACACGGTGCGAATCTGGGACCTCACCAGCCGCAGCCCGGTCGGCGATCCCCTCATCGGCCACACCGATCCGGTGACCGCGGTAGCGTGCGCCCAGCTCGACGACCGTGCGATTGCCGTCACTGGAAGCTGCGACCACACGGTGCGAATCTGGGACCTCGTCACCGGCACCAACACAGCCTTGCTTGCTGGCCACACCGGCCCGGTCACCGCCGTGGCCTGCACCGATTTAGAAGGCTGGCCGATCGCTGTCACCAGCGGTGAAGATCTCACAGTGCAGGTGTGGGACGTCGCCGGCGGCGCCCTCATCAGCTCGCGCACTGCCCACACCGCTCCGGTGACTGCAGTGGCCTGCACTCATTTGGACCGCCGCCCAGTTGCGGTCACCAGCAGCCGGGATCACATAGTGCAGAGCTGGGACCTGATCACCGGCGCTCCCATCGGCGCTCCATTCACCGGCCACACCGGCTTCATTGAGGCGGTGGCCTGCACCCATTTGGACGGCCGCCCGATCGCGGTCACCAGCGGCCGGGCACACACGTTACGGACCTGGGACCTGGCCACCTGCACCCCCATGGGCAAGCGACTCACTGGCCACACCGGCTTGATCGAGGCGGTGACGTGTACCTATTTGGACGGCCGCCCGGTTGCCGTCACCAGCGGCCGAGACCACACGGTGCGAGTCTGGGACCTTACCGCCGGAACCCCCACAGGTCTGCTCACTGGCCACACCGGTCCGGTGACCGCAATGGCCTGCACCCAGCTCGACGGCCGTCCCATCGCCGTCACCGGCAGCTGGGATCACACGGTCCGGATCTGGAATCTCACCACTGGAATCGCGATTGGTGATCCCCTCATTGGCCACACCAGCACGGTGACCGCAGTGTCCTGCACCCATTTGGACGGTCGCCCGGTTGCCGTCACCAGCGGCCGGGACCACACGGTGCGGATCTGGGACCTGGCCACCGGCACCTCCATCGGTGACTCGCTCACCGGCCACACCGACCTCGTGACAGCGGTGGCATGCACACATCTGGACGGCCGCCCGATCGCTGTCACCGGCAGCTGGGACCACACGGTGCGGATCTGGGACCTCACCAGCGGCATCCCCATAGGCCTGTTCTCAGGCCACAACGGTCGGGTTACCGCGGTGGCCTGCGGCCAGCTCGACGGCCGTGCGATCGCCGTCACCGGCGGCTGGGACCACACGGTGCGGATCTGGGACCT
>DASQVB010000118.1:0-2853 GCA_035640975.1 Pseudonocardiaceae bacterium | reverse complement strand
CGCGCTGCTGATACCCAGTTCTGGTTGGCCCAGGACTGCTGACCCGGCTGCCCGCGGTGCACTGGGTGCCTGGGCTGAGGTGGTCCTGCACCATGATCAGCTGCCGGGCTCCGGCGCGCACCGCAGACAAAGACCACACCGTCGACCACGGCCAGGGCGGACCTACACCGGGTCCAACCTCGGCGACACATGCAATAGCTCTAGCGCACACGTGCCCTCGGTGCACAACAGTCGGCACCGAACCGACGTGATGTGACCTCTACCGTCCTAGTCGCTCGATCCGCCGCCGCTCGATCCCGATCCCCCCGGTGGTGTCTCCCCACCACCCGGTGTCTCCTCACTCGGTGGTGTCTGCGTTGTCGGTCGTGGTCTCTGCGTCGGCGTCGTCGTCGCTGGCTGTGCGCGGTTGACCTCCTCGCAGTCCTCCGGGACGACTAGGTCGTCCAGGCTGCGTTGACGACGCGCGACTGGCAGCCGACCCCATCGCCGTCCGCGTCGAGGCCGTAAATGTCCTCACCCACCACGTTGACCGGTCCCCGCACGTATTCGGGTCCGTTGCCGTTTCCTCCTGTGCAGTCGACGTCTCTGGCGATCGGAACGCAGGCACCCGAGTAGTTCGGGTCGCACCCGGATAGGTCTTCCAGACCTGCGTTGACGACGGGCACGGGCAACTCGCAGCCGACTCCATCACCGTCCGCGTCGAGGCTGTAAATGTCCTTGTCCACGACGTAGACGGGGCCCCGAACGTATGCGGGCCCGTCGCCGCCTCCGTCCGCGCAGTCCACGTCGCCGCGGTCGATCGGAACCCAGGCACCCGAGTAGTGCGGGTTGCACTGGGATGCCGCCGGTTGTGCCTGTGCCGGCGGCCGTGGTGGTGATGGTGGTGGCGACGTTGTCGTGTAAGCGCCGGATGATGTTGTCTCGGCCGGTGGGCGTTCCCCCGACGCGCATCCAGCCACGACAACCAGCGCGGCAATGGCGGCCCAATGCCGCGGGTGAACTGGTTTGTTCGGCGGCCCTTTTACGCGCACACGGGCAGGATTGGGACGGAAACATGCGATCTCATGATTTCCTTTTTGTCCATGCTGGACCGTCACTGATTAAGTTGTAAACCCACGGCCGATCGTTACCTGCCCGTAAATTGCCGGCCTCTGACGGGGTGGCCTTGTCGCCACCACTTTGCCATTCACCATGAGCTGGGCTCTAAGGGCGCACTCCGGCGCAGCTTGGAGGGTGGCCGCTAATCTGGAGTCACCTCCTCACGAGGCGTTCCGCCCCGGGGCGACGGCTCCGGGGCTTCGGTGGGGAGTCGGTGAGGAGAGGGTTCCTGGTGGACGCTGAGGACGCGTCAGCGATCGGTGCGCGGGCTCGCAAGATTCGCACTCGTCGTGGGCTGAGTTTGGACGTGGTGGCCGGGCTGGCGGGGATCAGCAAGCCGTACCTGTCCGCGCTGGAACGTGGACAGCGCGGATTCAACCGACGCGGCCTGGTTGAGGACCTTGCCAACGCGCTTGGTTGCTCGGTAGCGGACCTGACCGGGCAGCCCTACCTCCCACCGGACCGGGACAGTGCCCTTGCCAAGGCGGTGATCGCTCAGATCGAACGCGGGCTCAACGAGGCGACCCTCGACGATGTACCTGATCTACAGCCGCGCCCTCTGGATGTGCTCGCCAACTGGGCGGGATCAGCTATGGAGTTGCGGGACACCGCCAGCTACCGGCTCTCGGGCGAGGGCATCGGTGATGTGCTGATCGAGTTACAGGTTCACTTGGCCACCAGCGACGGCCGCGATCGGCTGCGCGCGGCTGGCCTCCTTACTCAGACCGCCTATCACGCGTTCGTCCTGGCAACCACTTTCGGTTATCTGCATCTTGCGCAGCTGGCGGCACAGCGTTCCTTTGAAGCCGCCCGGATAGCGGAGCGGCCCGAACTGGAGGCGTTCGCCATGTTCGCCCGGGCGCCTTCGGTGGCGCGCATCGGCGGCCGGCACCGCGCGATGCGCATGCTTGACCGCGCACTCGATAGCGCGCAACACCTGACCGCCATCCGGGACGGCAATACCCTCGGCGCAGAAACGTTCGGCCTGCTGCATCTCATGGGCGCCCATTTTGCGGCCCGAGACAGTGATGCCGAAGCCGCTGTTGATCACCTCGACGAGGCCGCCCGGGTCGCTGTGCTTACTGGTGAGCGGAACGGGTTACAACAGCACTTTGGACCCACCAACGTCAACGTCTGGCGCGTCGCTATCGGTGCAGAACTTGGGCAAGGGCCCGCGGTCGCAGAGCGCGTCGAGCAGGAGCCGATCGACCTTGACACTCTCGGCAGCAAGGACCGCATCGCTGCGTTGCACTTTGAGCTCGCACGATCCTGGGCGCAGGCAGAGGGCGATAGGGACGGCGAGGCCATTCGACACCTGGACACCGCCGACCGGATCGCGCCCACCCGAATCCGCAATGATCCGATCGCTCGGGACCTGGTGGTCACCCTGGATCGGCGAGCTCGTCGGCGGGTGTGGGAGCTGGACAGCCTGCGTAACCGCTTCGGTATCGGCGTCCAGCGTTCCCAGATTGGAGACAACTAGCTCGATCTTCACCGCACAGTCTTGCGCGTGAATGCAGCAGAGCAGCTACCCGAGACACAGCACCAGCAGCGCGAGCGTGGCCGTCTGACGACGCGAGGCCGCAGCACCGACGACGGCAGCTGGACCACGCTGTTGGTGATCAACGAACTCAACGGCGCGTGGACGTTTCATGGCCTGGGCGCACCCGGGGTGAAGCTCTCGCAGGCCGACATGGTCACGCTGGTCGAGCAGATCCTGGTGCGTGCCCGGTGAGCTGATAACTGCGGTCCACC
>DASQVB010000117.1:0-42911 GCA_035640975.1 Pseudonocardiaceae bacterium | reverse complement strand
CAGAAGATCGCGTCGTTCGGGCGCAGTGCCAGGTGCTCGTGACGGGACGCGCCGAACTTGTAATAGAGCACGCCGCTCCAGGTCAGGAAGACCGCGCCGGCGATCAGCTCATCACCGGCGTGCGCGAGCATCGTCACGATCGCATCACTGGGGGAGAAGGCCTCCCAGATGTGGTCGAACAGCTCGCATGGCTGGGCAAGGAGCCGGTATTTGCGCTTGCGCAGCGAGACATGCAGCCCATGAAACCGGCGCACCGCGTCCCCCCCGGTGTGCGCCTCGACCCGGACGCCGGCGCGTTCGGAGATCGCGATGTTGCGGCGGGCATGCTGGGACAGCCGCTGGCGAATCTCCTCGATGCTGCCGTCCAGCGGCGTACCGTGCCACGCCGCCGTAGCGACCCGCGTGAAACGGGGATCGCCGACGGCCACCGCGGTGTCGAAGCACCGCAGCGTCAATGGGGCAGCGGCGGTGATGACACCGTCGGCGAGGACCTTCCAGTCAGCCTCGTCATCGATCAGCGGCTCGGCCCGGTCCGAGAACGGCAGGCTGGACAACCGGTCACCGCGGATGTCGCTGATCGGCACCCAGGCCAATCCCGCACGTGGTTGCCCGTCGTGGGTTATCTCGTCACAGCCCAGGAGGCTGCTGACCGGAGTGAAGCCATAGGTGGCGCACACCGCGTCGATCCACGGTGGCGACGTGAACACGCTGCCGTGCGGGCCTAGGGCAAGGTGGCGCCAGCGCGGATCACTGCGTGGATCGGTGAGCACAACCTCCGAGTTCACGCACGGACCGTACCGATCCGCTGCGACGGGCGGAGCAGGTAGGGTTGTGACGCGCTGCTTACTGCCGTTGCACTGTGTAATGACGTGAAACGAGTGCTCGACGTCGAAACGAGTGCTCGACGCTGAACGGGGTTGCGGATCGATGACCACGCTGTTTATCGCGACAACCGGTGGACACCTCACCCAGTTGGACAATCTGGCTGGTCGGATCTCGGCCAACGGTGAGTCAGTGTGGGTGACTCATGCCAATGAGCAGAGCCGGTCGATGCTCGCGGATCGGGAAGTGGAGTTCGTGCCCTACGTGGGGGTGCGCAGTGTGCCCGATGTGCTGCGCTGCATCCCCGATGCGCGCCGGTTGATGGAGCGCCGGAAGTTGACCAGGGCGGTGTCGACGGGGTCGGGGATAGCGCTGGGGTATCTGCCGTATCTGGCGGCGCGCGGGGTGGAGTGTCACTACATCGAGAGTGCGACCCGGGTGAGTGCGCCGTCGCTGACCGGTCGGGTTCTGCAGTGGGTGCCCGGGGTACGGACCTACACCCAGTACCCACAGTGGGCAGACCGGTCATGGGAGTACGCCGGCAGTGTCTTCGACGGGTATGAGCCGGCCACGTTGGCCCGTGCGCCCACAGCGGTGGTTCGGGTGGTGGTAACGGTAGGTGCCGCCACCGAGTACCCGTTTCGGCGGTTGTTCGAGCACTTGGTGCCGCAGCTGGCTCCCACCGGTGCGCTGGCCGAGGCGACCGGGTTGCCGGTGGAGGTGCTATGGCAGACCGGGGACACCCCTGTGGGAGACCTGCCGATCCAGGCCACGCCGGTGCTGCCCGCGGCCAAGCTGGCTGCCGCGCTGCGGGAGGCCGACATCGTGATCAGCCATGCCGGTACCGGCTCGGCACTGGCCGCTCTGGACGCCGGGCGATACCCGATCTTGGCGGTCCGAGACCCTGCTCGCGGTGAGCAGGTCGATGACCACCAACACCAGCTGGCCACCGAACTGGCCCGCCGAGGGCTGGCGCTACACCGTGATCCCAATGCGATCACCACCAACGACATGCTCCAAACCCTGCAAACCTCGATCCGGCGCACCGCATCACCGCCACCATTTGCATTGCGCCCCTGATCCGCCACTGGCCTGGTTTCTGCACTTCCGTGGATGACGCCTACACCGCGGTCCGAGTCCGGGCCCAGTCCACGGTGCGGACGAGCCCCTCGGGTAGCGACGTGGGCGGCGGCAGACCCAGATCGCGCTGGGCACGGCTGGCATCGAGGCAGCTGCGGATCAGCTCGCCAGGTCGCGGGGCCGCAAACTCCGGCTCGAACTCCCGGCGGTCGATCCTCGCCGCTGCCGCGACCGCCTGGGCCAGCTCCAGCACAGTGATCTCGATGCCGGTACCGATGTTGTATACGCAATGCTTGAGCTGATGAGCGCGGGCTGCAGCCAGGTTGGCTGCCACGATGTCGCTGACGAACACATAGTCGCGGGTCTGCCGCCCGTCGCCATAGATGATGGGTCGGCGCCCGGCCAGCGCGCGGTCACAGAAGATGGCAATAACCCCGGCGTCACCGTGGGGATCCTGACGCGGGCCGTAGACGTTGCCGTAGCGCAACGTCACCACGTCCAGGCCGTATGTCTGGTGAAACCAGCGGGCGTAGTGCTGCGCGGTGAGCTTACTGAGGCCATAGGCCGAGACTGGATTGGCCGGAACTGTCTCCGAGGTGGGCACAGTCTCGGTCTCGCCGTAAATCGCGCCACCGGTCGAGGTGTTCACCACCCGGCGTGCGCCGACGGCATGGGCGGCTGCGAACACGTTAACCGACCCGAGCACGTTGATGGCTGCGTCACGTGCCGGCTCGTTCATCGATACGCGCACGTCGACCTGGGCAGCGAGGTGGAATACCAGCTCCGGCCGGAAGGACCGGAAGGCGGTGTCGACGGCAATACCGTCGCGAACGTCCAGCTCCACCAGCCGGGCGCCGCGACCCAGGGCATGCTCGAGGTTGGCGCGCGTCCCCCGGCTCAGGTCATCGGCAATGAGCACCTCAGCGCCGCCGTCGACGAGGGCGTCGACGATGTTCGAACCTATGAAGCCGGCTCCCCCCGTCACCACCGCTCGCATGTCCTGCAGGCTAGCCAGTGATTCTGGGCAAATGTCAGGTGCCGGTGGGTGCGATTTTGAGGATCTTGTCGTTGTCGCCGTTGCTGGTGGTGACGTATAGCGCTCCGTCGGGTCCGGGGCGTACTGCGCGTAGCCGGCCGTAGCTGCCGTCGAGCTGGGGGAGTTGGCCGGTGGCGGTCACGTTGCCTTGGGAGTCCACTCGCATCAGCAGCAGTTTGGAGCCAGCCAGCGCGGCGACGGCTAGTAGGCCCTGCAGTTGGCCCCACTGCTCACCGGTGATGAATGCGGCGCCGCAGATCGCTTCGGTGTCGCTGCCTGAGCTCCACACGGCGGGGACGGCGTCGGGGAAGCGTTGCAGGTCGGTCATCGGCACGCTCTCGTCGTAGCTGTTCTGGGTGCCACCGCGAGAGGGGTCCCAGCCGTAGTTGGCCCCGGCTCGCAGGACGTTGATCTCGTCGTCGATGGTGGGGCCGTGCTCGGCGCTGAAGAGCCGATCGGTTCCCGGCTGCACCGTCACGCCTTGCACGTTGCGGTTGCCGTAGGTGAACACCAGCCGCTCGGCGGCATTGGGTGAGGCAGCGAATGGATTGCCGGGCGCGGGACCGCCGGTGTTGCGGTCGATCCGCAGCACCTTGCCGCCGAGCTGGGTGCGGTCCTGGGGCACCGCCGCGCGCGCGGAGTCTCCGGTGCCGACGTAGAGGTAGCCATCCGGACCGATGGTGGGGCGGCATCCGGAGTGCCTACCGGAGGGGTTCAGCGGCAAGCCGGCGACCAGCGGGTCGGCTATCCGGCTGGCCCGTGCGCCCTCGGGTGACAGTTGCCAGGTGATCAGTCGCACGTCCACCGGCTGGTCACCGTCTTGATGGGTCTGGCAGGTGGTGAACCGGCGAGTGCTCGCGAAGTCGGGATGCACCGCCAACCCCATCAGGCCGCCCTCCCCGGCGACGTAGACGTCATCGAGGTCGGCAGCGACATCGGTGACTCGCGCGCCGGACCTGGTCAAAGACAGCAGCCGGATGCGTGCCGGACGCTCGGTGATCAGTGCAGAACCGCCGGGGAGGAATCCGATATCCCACACGTGCTCCAGCCCCGCGGCCAGCACATCGACTTGGATCTCGGGCGCCGATGGAGTGGCTGATGGCGCCGCGGAGCCGCCGGTGGCCGGACTCTGGGTGGGAATGCCGGAACTGATCGGGGTGCTCTGGCCCGAGCAGCCGACCAAGACACCGAGCAGCACCAGCAGTACAGGCAGGCGAGGCATGGGGTGATCCTCCCCGATGCGGAGATAGGCCGGTGGTGAAGCTAGCTGACCCGCTCAAGCCTGATCGCCGGTGGGCCAAAGACCCGCCGCGCGAGCGAAACTGACTGCCTCGAGGTGGCTGCGCACTCCCAGCTTGGTCAGGATGCTGCGCACGTGGGTCCAACGGTGCTGGTGGAGACCACCGACTTGACCGGTCGTTGCGGGTGTGCCCGTTGCCCACGTCTCATCACGCCGGACCAGCGCAGAGGTCCCTGAGGAATCGAAACGGTTGAGCATAAGCAGGGTCAGCCTGAAGTGAATAGCCTGGCCCGCATCATCGTCATAACTAAACTGACGACTTGCTAAGTGCGAGTCATCTCATTGTAGGCACAGGATTCATCCGGATCGCCACGGCTCGATGGAATACACCCGATCAACGAGAGGTGCTTCGATCGACTGCTGGTGGGTTTCTTTCCGTAGGCTCCTGGCGGAGAACCTCTTCGCCGACGGCGAAGCCAGCTACCGAAGACGGGGGCGTCAAGTGCGGGTGGGTGCGGGGTGAATATCGTTCTCGTCGCACAGGAGTCTGCGGGTGTCCAGGCGCTGCGGCTCGTGGAGAAGACACAGCACCGCCTTACCGCGGTCCTTACCGGCACGGAGCATGGCGAGGGTGCCGAACGGGGCGTTACGGTCGCAGCAGTCGCCAGGGAGTTTGGGGTTCCGGTCTTTCCAGCCAGGGCCGTGAGAGACGGGATGTTCAGCGCCGAGTTGCGGCGTCAGCGCGTTGACGTGCTCCTCAACGTGCACTCGCTGTACCTTATCGATGCAGAGGTCCTCGCCGTGCCTCGGGTCGGTAGCTTCAACCTGCACCCTGGGACCCTGCCGGAGTATGTGGGGCTCAACGTGCCGAGTTGGGCCATTTACCATGGCGAGGCCAACCATGGAGTGACGCTGCACTGGATGACCCCGAGGGTGGACGCTGGGCCGGTCGCGTTCAGTGCGTTCTTTCCGCTGACGCCGGCCGACACCGGCCGACACCGGCCTGTCCGTCTTGGCGAAATGTGTGCAGCACGGAATGCCGCTGATATCGGAGTTGCTGCGGGTTCTTGCACATGACTCCTCGGGAATTCCCGTCGTCGAGCAAGACCTCGCTAAGCGACGCTACTTCGGTAAGGAGGTTCCAAACGGGGGGTGGGTTCCGTGGTCGCTGTCCGCTAGGCAGGTCGTCGACTTTGTTCGGGCTTGCGACTGTGGACCCTGGCCGTCACCGTGGGGACGACCGCGGACGCTGGTCTCCGGCACCGAGATCACCGTCCTGCGCGCCTCCCTCACTGGAGAGGAGGCGGCGGTAGCCCCCGGTACTGTCGGTGCGCCGGATGGTGACGGCATACGCGTGGCTGCGGCTGACGAGTGGGTAGTTATCCGACGGCTTCGAATCAACGGCAGGGGCGCTGCACCCTCCACAGTACTCAGCGCTGGTGACGCGCTTGCCGGAGGCAGGTGACGCCGCGTATTGCTCCACCTTGCCTCTTTGCCCCTGAGCTGGCTAGACTTGTAATGGGGACGGGGGAGGGTTCTTCGCGCGGGGGTGGGGGAATGCGTATCGAGGTGTATTCGACGTGTCCGCAGTCTAAGGATCTGGACCGATCGGAATACTTGCAGGCGGTGGCGAACGTGTCCCGCTGGAGCGAAGCAGCCGACTGCACTGGGATCCTCATTTACGCCGACAACGGTATCGTCGATCCGTGGCTAGTCTCCCAGATCGTCATTGAGAATACAGACAAGCTCAGACCGCTGGTAGCAATTCAGCCGGTCTACATGCATCCATACTCAGCCGCGAAAATGGTTGCCTCGCTGGCGTTCGTCCACGGGCGGGACGTGTGCCTCAACATGTTAGCCGGCGGATTCAATAACGATCTCCTGGCGCTGGGTGACGAGACACCGCATGATGAACGCTACGAGCGGACCATCGAGTACACCCAGATCATGCTGGGCCTACTCAGCGGCGGCCCGGTCACCGTGGATGGCCACTACTACCGAGTCACGAACCTGCGGATGGCGCCGCCGGTGCCGGCCAAGCTCATGCCGGAAATCTTGATCTCAGGTTCCTCACCGGCCGGCCTCACCGCTTCCCGGGCGCTTGGCGCCACGGCCGTGAAGTATCCGCGGCCCCCGGGGGAGGAGGCGTGGGTCGGCGACGACCCGGCAGGCAGCTTCGGCGTGCGGGTGGGGATCATCGCGCGGGACAGCGCCGACGAGGCTTGGCGCATCGCCGACGAGCGGTTCCCCGAAGATCGCCAAGGCAAGATCACCCATCGACTGGCGATGCAGGTATCGGACTCACACTGGCACCGCCAGCTGTCCGAACGTCGCGAGGATGGTGCCGCGGTCGCCGCACCCGGTGGCGAGCCCGACCCCTACTGGCTGGGGCCGTTCCAGAATTATAAGACCTTTTGTCCCTACCTGGTAGGCAGTTATGAACGGGTAGGGCAGATGCTGGCGCACTACATCGCGGTCGGCTCACGGACCTTCATTCTTGACATTCCCGCCTCCGAGGAGGAATTAGGACACATTGGAATCGTCTTCGACCGTGCCCAGCGCAAAGTCGACCCATGATCAGGCAGCTACCGGACTACCTCACTCGAGCCGCCGAACGCGATCCCGACCGCCTCGCACTGGTAATGGGTGACGACCGGCTTTCCTACTCCGAGCTGGAAGCGATGACTAATCGACTCGCGCGGCTACTGTGGGCGCACGGCTGCCGGGCGGGCTCGAGAGTGTGCGTGGTCGCCGCGAAGACTCCCTGGACCATCGCCGGCCTGCTCGCGGTCCTCAAAGCCGGTGGCATGTACGTCCCCGTCGACAGCACGAGCCCGGCGGCCAGGGTGGCCCGCATCTTCGCAGCAGCGCAGCCGTGCCTGGTGCTGACCGACCTAAGCGCCTCCCGGCTGCTCGACGACCTGATCGGCAACGGTGATCTGTCGGCCAGCACTCCGATTGGAGTCCTCGACGTGGCGACGCAGGGGACGCGATGGGAATCAGCGTTCACCCGGGCCGATGCCGCTGGTCTGTCGGCTGAGCCACTGGGGGGCTCGGGTGACCCGAGCGAGATCGCCCAGCTGCTGTTCACTTCTGGATCGACGGGTGTGCCCAAGGGCGTCATGATCAGCCATGCGAACGTCACCGCGTTCGTCGAGTGGGCAGTGGGGTACTTCGGGTTCCGATCGACTGATCGCATTTCGGGGCATCCACCGCTGCACTTCGACCTGTCGAGCTTCGATATCTACGGAGCCTTGGCAGCGGGCGCGGAGCTGCATTTGGTGCCGGATGGGTTGAGCATCAATCCGGTCGGACTGGCGGCTCTCATCCGGAACCAGGGGCTGACCCAGTGGTTCTCGGTGCCCTCCGTGCTCACCTACATGGCGAAGTTCGACGTGATCGCACAGGACGACTTCCCAGCGCTGAAACGCCTGCTGTGGTGTGGGGAGGTGCTGCCCACGCCGGTCCTTGTGCACTGGATGCGACGGTTGCCGCAGGTGCGCTTCACCAACCTCTATGGCCCCACCGAGGCGACGATCGCGAGCAGCTTCTACACCGTTCCGGCGTGCCCATGGGACGAGACCCAGCCGGTCCCGATCGGCATGCCCTGCTCGGGTGAGGAACTGCTGATACTCGACCAGAGCCTGCGGTCGGTCCCCCACGGTGAGATCGGCGATCTCTACATCGCCGGTGCTGGCTTGTCACCCGGCTACGCGTTCGTCTGCGAGCTACCGCTCGACGACTTCGACCTTGAACGGTTCCGCAGCGTCGAGCGGATCGCGGAGTACCTCCGCTCCGCGGGGGTGGTCGAGGTCAAGTGAACCTAGTGATCGGGGTACCAGTGAGTCGGATCCGGAGTCTCGAGCGGGGGGATCTTCCCGGAGTGTGCCGGTTATATGAGGCCGTCGTCCGGTCCGGGTCGTCCGACCCTCCGCCTCAGCTGGTCGAGTACTTCGAGCGCACGTTTCTGAACTATCCGTGGGTAGACCCGACCATCCCCTCCCTCGTCTACGTGGACAGCGCCGGTGAGATCGTCGGGTTCCTCGGGTCGCACGTCCGCCGGTTGCGAGTGGACGGCCGTCCAATCCGGATGGCATGCAGCGGCCAGCTGGTGGCCTCTCCTGAGGCGCGGCACCGGGGGGTCGGCGCTCTGCTGATGCGCCGGTACCTGGCCGGCCCGCAGGACCTCACGACTACCGACGGTGCGACGGACCTCGTGCGTCGGATGTGGACCGGCTTGGGTGGTCAGCCGCTTGCGCATGCCTCGATCGGCTGGACCAGGGTGTTCCGGCCAGCAGCGACGGGCATAGCTTCCCTGGCTCGTCACAATCGGCACTCGGGCCTGACCCGCTCGCTGCGGTTGGTCGCGCCGCCACTTGACGCGGCGGCCCGGATGCTGCTGCGCGGGAAGTGGGATCTGCTGCCGGCCGAGCCGGAGGCGGACGCAGAGCCGTTGACGGTCGATTCCCTGCTGGACCAGCTGCCTGAAGCCGCCCGCTGTCTGCGCCTGCATCCTGACTACGACGCCGAGTACCTGCGCTGGCTCTTCGAGGAGCTGCCGGAAGTAGACGTGCGTGGCGTGCCAGTCTGCCGCCTCGTTCGGGACCGCACCGGCCGTGTCGCCGGGTGGTATGTGTACTACTTCGTCCCTGGCGGCGTGGCTCAGGTCCTGCAGGTCGCCGCGCTTAACGGTGGCTCTGACCTGGTGCTTGACCACCTGTTCTGGGACGCCGCGGGCAGCGGAGCGGTGGCCGTGCGGGGGCGGCTGGAGCCGTCGTTGCTGGGTCTGCTGGTAAGCCGTCGATGCCTGCTCCATCGGACCGAGTGGGCTCTCGTTCACTGCCAGGATCAGAGCCTTTTAGGCCTGCTCGGTTCCTCCGAGGCGCTGCTCACGCGGCTCGACGGCGAGTGGTGGATGGGCCATCACATGCTGTGGCGCGAGCTCTCCCAGCCTGCCCAGTCCGCAACGGCAACCCGCACGACGGCCACCCTGACGGTGGTGCCAGAAGACCGCACGTGGCCCCGGGAGGAATCATGACTGTACGCGCACGGTTTCTCCCCTCAACGTGGTCGACCAACGCCGCCGAGATGCTGGCCTCGACCGCCGGGTCCATGGGCGAAGCCATGGCAGTGACCGAGGGTGGTTCTTCGGTCACATATGCCGCACTTGCAGCCCGCGCGGGCGCCACTGCCCAAGTCGTGTCAGACATCGTCGCTCCGGGCGAGCGGGTCGCCATCTTTCTGCGCCGAGGTGCAGATGCCATTGCGGCGTACTTCGGTGTGCTGGCGGCCGGCGCGGTCGCCGTCATCGTCAACGAGTCCCTGCGCCCGCGCCAAATCGAGCATGTAACCAAGCACGCAGATGTATCCGTCGTGTTGACCTCTGCTGACATGCTCCCTCGGCTCCCGCACCTTTCCGACGAGCACGTCCGGCTTCTCGACCTTGCCGACATCCCCTCGTGTGGTGATTTCACACCGGTCTTCCGTGTCGGTGCGGACGTCGCGCAGATCGTCTATACATCGGGTTCAACCGGTATGCCCAAGGGCGTTACCATCAGTCACGCCAATCTCTGGGCGGGCATGACATCGGTAGTGAGCTATCTGAAAATCAACTCGGCCGACCGCATTGCGAGTCTTCTGCCGTTGAGCTTCGACTATGGTCTCAACCAGGTTTTGTGCTGCGCGGGTACTGGCGCAGCCTTGGTCGTTGAGCGAGCCGTTCTCCCACCACGAATCGTGGAAACCCTAGCGCGCGAGGAAGTAACGGTCCTCCCGGCGGTTCCTCCGCTCTGGCTGCAACTGCTCGGCGTTGCTAGATTCCAGGCCAAGGCATTGCCACATCTTCGGTTGATGACGAACACCGGTGGGCATCTACCTACTGAAGCCGTGCGCAGGCTTCGTGCCTACCAGCCGCAGGCTGACCTCGTGCTCATGTACGGTCTGACCGAGGCATTCCGCAGCACTTACCTCAGACCAGAGGCTGTCGACACCAAGCCTTCCTCCATCGGCCGGGCGATCCCCGGAGCGGAGATCCTCGTTCTCGATGACGATCTCCGTCCTTGTAGCTCCGGTCAAGTGGGCCAGTTAGTGCACCGCGGGCCGACTGTGGCCCTTGGCTACTGGAACGATCCGGACGCCACAGCCGAGCGGTTCCGTCCGAACCCTTTGCGTCCTCAAGGGGCTCCCGACGCTGAACGGGTCGCCTTCTCCGGCGATATGGCATACCGGGACGAGGACGGGGACCTGGTCTTTGTCGGTAGAGCAGACACCATGATCAAGACCCTTGGCTACCGGGTCAGCCCCGACGAGGTCACGGACGTGATATACGCCTCCAGTGAGGTGCTTGAAGCAGTCGTCGTCTCCGAACCAGACGAAGAACGAGGTTCCCGGATCGTCGCATACGTGGTGCTGTCCGACCGCGGCGACGCTGAGCGGTTGGCTTCCTTCTGCGCCCGCGAGCTTCCCCGGTACATGCAGCCGAGCAGAATCGAGTTGCGCTCAGAACTGCCGCGCACGGCGAGCGGGAAGCATGATCCCGCTGCCGTCGCGCCGCCACGGGGTCCAGCTCTCAATGGACAAAACAGTGCGGCAGCAGCTCTGGACCGTGTGATCTGAGATGATCTCACCGGAGCTCATGTCCTTACTTGAGCCGCTCGAGCGCTTCGAGCTGATTCGCCGCCGAGTCGCGCGATTGGGTGATCGTCTCTGCGACCTGTCCTACGCGAATCCTTATGAGGGGGCTCAGGAGAACGCCAAGCAGGCCATCAGGACTGCCCTCGAGGATGAGCGGCCTCTGGGGTTGCAGTACTCCCCGTTCGGTGGCCAGACGCTGGCACGCCGTGCGGTCGCGGATAGTCTGAGGGCCGGTCAGCGGTTGCCATTCACCTTCTCCGATATCGTCCTCACGCCCGGTGCGATGGCCGCCCTGCAGCTCGCCATGCGGGTCTCAGGCGAGCCCGGCGACGAAATCATCGTGCCCGTGCCGTGCTGGCTCGACTACCCGCTTTACGCTCGTTATCTGGGCTTTGTGCCAGTGCTTGTCCCCCTTGAGCAGGGAACCTTTGAGCTAGATCCCAAGGCTATCGGTCGCGCTGTCTCCCCGAGGACGTGTGCGGTACTGTTGAGCAATCCTAACAATCCGACTGGCCGCAACGCTTCTCAGAGTGTGTTGCAGGAACTCTCTTGCACGCTGCACGCCGCGGAGGCGCGAACGAAGCGATCAATAACGGTCATCGCGGACGAGACGCACCGCGACTTCACGTTGGAAGGACAATTTTCCGCACTTGCTGAGTCCGTCGATCGTGTGCTGGTGATTTACTCTTTCGGGAAGCGTCACTTTATGCAGGGTCAGCGACTCGGCTACGTCGGCGTGTCTCCGCGACACCCCGAACGTCGCGACGTCGCTGAAGAGCTTGTGCGCTGGACACGAATTACGGGCATAGCAACGCCTACGGCGCTCATGCAGCGCGCGATTCCGTCGTTACTCGCGTTGGAGGGCGATGGAGTGATGTCGATCGCCAAGTGGCGGTACCGCATGCGTACCGAACTGTCACTTCTCGGCTACGTGGTCGTCAAGGCGGACGCGACGATGTTCCTTTACGTGCAAACACCCTCGGGGCGTGACGACTTCGATTATATCGAGGATCTGGCGACCCAGGGCGTGCTTGCGCTGCCCGCACCCTGTTTCCACCATGAAGGTTACTTCCGGCTTGCGCTCACGGCGTCCGAACCGATGCTTCATCGTGCACTCCAAATCTTCGACAGTCTTCGGCCAGAAGCAGCTGTGATGGCGGACGGGAGCGGAGCATTCATATGAGCACTCCACGAATAATCGGAGAACTGGACGCCTCGTTCGCCTGGAATGGGACGAGCATCTATCGAGCAGGAGAACTCGCTGCTGGCACACCTATCCCCTTTAATCTCCGTGGCGCGATTACGTCATACGTTGGTTCGAACACAGGTGAGTGGCGCGTGTTGCGCGACCCACTAGGGCTCAACAAACTCTTCTGGGGTGAATCTTGCGGAACTGTGCACCTTTCGGCGAGGCCACACCGGCTCGTCGCGGAAGGCTTTGGCATCGATGATATTCGTTCAGTACCGCGTGGCTGCGTGCTCGATCACCGACTGGGTGAGTCGGGCGCACGAAAGGCGTCGATTCTGCCTCCACAATGGCAAGTAGCTGTAAGCTCCATAGACGCGGCCCCTATCGTTGAGATCGGTGCCGAGATCCGATCCAGTCTGGAACGCTACCTCGCGGCGATTGCGGCTGCCCACCCGACAGCTCGTGCCTTCGTGTGCTGCTCTGGCGGACTGGATAGCTCTGGCATTGTCGCTCTCGTCACCCGGCACTTTACCGACGTCGTAGCGGTGAGTTTTGACCTCAGTCGCCCCGGCGCAACGGTGAGCCAGGACCGCCGGATGGCCGAGCGCCTCTGCAACGATCTCAGCCTTCCGCTACTGGATGTCACCGTGTCGCCGGAGCATCTGCTCGAGCATCTGGACACCGTGCTGGTGGAGGGGATTGACTGGCGGGACTTCAACGTACACGCGGGGCTTGTCAACGCTGTTCTTGCCGAAGCTATTGCCGATGCTCATGCTTCGCAGACGATTATCTTCACGGGCGATCTGGCGAACGAATTTCTCGCTGATTATCACGAAGAATCATACCTCGGAGAGAGCTACTATCAACTGCCTCGCCTGCCCCTCGACGAGCTCCGTGCTGCGCTTGTTCAAGGATTGGACACATCAAACCGAGAGGTCGGCGTGTTCGGAGCTTGGGGGCTACCGGTCGTCCAGCCCTACGCTGTTGCGATCGATTCCTACTTGCGCCTGCCCAGTTCGTTCTTCGGCCTCCGAGACGCCAAGCAACAGCTGTGCCGTTCCATTTTTGGCGAGCTTGTTCCTAGTTTCATCTACGACCGCCCGAAAGTGCGCGCTCAGATCGGAGATGCGGACGCTGGCGGCGGCGTCCTCGCCGCGTGTATTGATCACGGCATAAACCAAGACTGGCTACGAGAGCGCTTCGCGCGTCTTCATCGAGCGCGCGATCCTCGAGAACTCAACCGCTTTATGCGTGCTGGTCGCTACCGTTCGGCTGTGCCGACCGCAGAGGAAGTGACACTGTGACACACGATGAGATAGCTGAACGCCTCGAGGCGTTCATCCGCACCCGATACTCTATCAGTGCGAATGACCCTGGATTCACTCGGGACGTCGACCTCTTCGATCTAGGATACGTCGACTCTATCGGACTCGTTGAGTTGCTCACGTTTATCAACGCTAGCTTCGAAGTGGAGATCAAGGACGACGACTTGCTGTCGGACGAGTTTTCGAACATTCACGGCATGGCAAAGATCGTCTGCCGTCAAGGTGAGTGGTGACTGGCCGGGACCGCCCGGCGAGCCGGCGGATGCAAATCGGTCTATCAGTCTTCTCCGACCAGGGATTGCGCCAGCTAGGCATCGACACTGTCGTCCCGACGGGCAGTGGGAAGGGGCGCCGGTGAACCGGATACGGACTCTCGAGCGGGGAGATCTTCCCGGGGTGTGCCGGTTGTATGAGGCCGTCGTCCGGTCCGGGTCGCCCAACCATCCGCCGCGGCAGGTGGAGTACTTCGAGCGGACGCTGCTCGACTACCCGTGGGTCGATCCGACGATTCCCTCTCTCGTCTTCGAGGACACCGCCGGTGAGATCGTCGGGTTCCTTGGGTCACACGTCCGGCGGCTGCGGGTGGACGGTCGTCTCATCCGGATGGCCTGCAGCGGCCAGCTAGTCACCGCGCCAGCGACACGTCATCGGGGGGTCGGCGCGTTGCTGATGCGCCGCTACCTGGCCGGCCCGCAGGACCTCACGATTACCGACGGTGCGACGGACCTCGTGCGCCGGATGTGGACTGGCTTGGGTGGTCGGCCGCTTGCGCATTCCTCGATCGGCTGGACCAGGGTGTTGCGACCAGCAGCGACGGGCATAGCCGCACTGTCTCATCGCCATGGGCGCTCTGGCCTGACCCGCTCGCTGCGGTTGGCCGCGCCGCCACTGGATGCGGCGGTTCAGGTGTTGCTCGGCCGCTGGGTGGAACTGCTCCCGACCCAGCCGAAAGCGGACGCCGAGCCGTTGACCATCGATGCCTTGTTGAGCCAGATGCGCGAGTCCGCCCGTTGTCTGCGCCTGCATCCTGACTACGACGCCGAGTACCTGCGCTGGCTCTTCGCGGAGCTGGAGGCCGTGGACGTGCGTGGGGTGCTGGTCCGCCATCTGGTTCGCGATCGTTGCGGCCGTGTCGCCGGCTGGTACGTGTACTACCTCGCGCCCGGCGACGTGGCCCAGGTCCTCCAGGTCGCGGCGCCCAACGGTGACCCGAACCTGGTGCTCGACCACCTGTTCTGGCATGCGGCGTGCGGCGGTGCCGTCGCTGTGCAGGGGCGACTCGAGCCGGCGCTGCTGGGCCTGCTGGGCGGCCGGCGATGCCTGCTCCATCGGACCCAGTGGGCACTGGTGCACTGCCAGGATCAGAGTCTGCTGGGTCTGCTCGGCTCCACCAAGGCGCTGCTCACGCGGCTCGATGGGGAGTGGTGGATGGGCCATCACCTGCTGTGGCGCGAGCCCTCCCGACGCGGTGGGCGCAGGGCGGCGATTCGCACGGCGGCCACCCCGATAGCGGTGCCAGAAGATCGCACGTGGCCCCGGGAAGCATCGTGACGGTACGCGCACGGCTTCTGCCGCTGACCGAGGTCAGCACGGTGGAGCGGATCTGGCAGGACTTGGAGGAGCGGGTCGGGGCGGGCCGGTTAGCCGTAAGCTGGACCTGGACCAGTACCTGGCTGCGGCACTTCGCCGACACCGTACGGCCCAGATTCGCGGTCGTGGAACGGCGAGGGAGCCCCATAGCGGCCGCACTGGTGGTTGTCTCTTTACGCGGTCCCCGCGTGTCACCGGTGCGCACGCTGCATCTGGGCACAGCGGGCGAGCCTGCGGGGCACACCGTGTTCGTGGAGTACAACGACCTGCTGTGTGCTCCCGCGGATCGTGAACCGGTCACCGCATCTTTGCTGGAGGCCATCCGAGTGGCCGGAGGCTGGGACCAGTTCTGCGTCGACGGGTTCCGGCCGGACACGACCGACGCGATGAGAGCGGTGGTGCCTTTCGTCGTCCGCGCCGAGCAGTCTTGGACCATCCGGCTCAGTGTTGAGCGCTCGGTCCTGGAGGGTTTGAAGGGTTCTACCCGACGGCTGGTGCGGCAGGCGCGGGAGAGTCTGCAACCCGCTGAGCCCGAGGTGGCTGACGGTGTCGACGCCGCTGTTGACGCGCTCGCCGAGCTGGCCGAGCTGCACCGGCGGCGCTGGAACTCGGTTGGCGAGTCCGGCGCCTTCGCCAGCCCGCGGAGATCGGGCTTCCTGTCCGACATCGTGCGGGCCTGGTTGCCCGAGGGGCGGGCGCGGCTGTTCCGCCTGCGCGGGCCCGACGGCACGCTCGGATGCGTATTGGGATTCGTCGAGGACGGTCGGTTCCTCTATTACCAAGGCGGTTTCCGGCAGTTCGAGGACAATCGCAAGCGCACCGGTCTACTTTCTCATGTGGTGTTTGCCGAAGACTGCCGGCGGCACGGGCTGCGGGAGTACGAACTTTTGGTCGGCGACGCCCAGTACAAGCGGCAGTTGTCCGGTGGCGAGTTCAACTCGCTGATCTGGGCTTATTACTGTTGCCCGTCGGTGCGCGGCAGAGTGCTCACCGCGGCGCGGGCACTGCGCCGTGCGCGTGCGGAGTTCCGCGCGCGCCGGTCGGCAGGCTCTCTCGCCGGGCCACGGTCGTCAGCAAGATGACCACGCGGAGCACAACAACGGAGGCGCGCCTGAGATGATGTCGATGCGCTACCGGCCGGCCGCGCTGCCCCAGCCTCGCTGACGCATGGGTCCTCAACCTGCCACCCCTGCCGCAGCCGACGGCGCCGAGGGCGTTGCGCAGATCGGTCCGCTATCGCCCACCCTGCGCCGAGGAGCCGTGATTTCGGCCGGCACGCTCGTCATGGTGCAAGCCATCTCATTGGCCAGCACCCTCTGGCTGGCACGCTTGCTGAGCCCGGCCGAGGTCGGCATTTACGTGGCCGCCACGGTGCTGACTGGCTTCTTGGTGATGTTCTCGGAGAGCGGGCTGTATGTCGCGTTGATCCAGCGTGAGCGCGACGTGGAGGATGCCGCCGACACGGTGTTCTGGGCCACCGCGGTCAACGGTGTATTGATGAGCTTGCTGGCGCTCGCGGCGGCGCCGGTAGTGGGATTGGTGTTCCGGAGCGAATTGGTCGGTCAGATCGCTGCGATCACCTCCGGCATGCTGCTGATGCACTCGCTGACCAACGTGCCCGACGCCCTCATGCAGCGCCGATTCAACTTCAAACGGCGGCTGATCATCGATCCCTGCAGGGCATTCGCCTACGCCGCCGTGGCGGTGGGACTAGCGGCGGCGGGTTTTGGCGTCTGGTCTCTGGTGATCGGCAACTACGTCTCGCTAGCGGTCTGGCTTATCGGCGCCTGGGTGCTCGCGCGCTGGCGACCGGGTCGCGGGCGTCCCTCCATACGGCTCTGGCGTGAGCTAGCCCGGTTCGGTTACCCGATCCTCATCCTGAACGTGGTCGACCACACCCGCCAGGCAGTGGAGGCCACGTTGGTGGGACGGATCCTGGGGGCGACCTCGCTCGGCTACTACCGTTACGGCCGCCGGCTGGGTCTTATCCCTGCGACTGCCATAGTGGAGATCGGTTCGTACGTGTTGCTGCCGGCCTTCTCCCGGCTGGCCGGCGACCCGGAGCGGCTGAAGCGCGGGTTCCTCCGCGCGCTGCGATGGATCTGGTTCGCTGCCGCCCCTGTGACCGCGTTGGTCATCGGGCTCGGCGAACCGGCCGTGGTGGTGTTGTTGGGGGAGCGGTGGCGGGGCGCCGGCGTGTTTCTCGTGGCGATGGCGGGCTATGGCCTCGGCATGGCGCTGCATTTCCTGTCCAGCGAGGTGATCAAGGGCAGTGGGCGGTCCTCCCTGTTGAACTGGCAATCGGTGATCAATCTGCCGCTGGGGGTCGGGTTGGTCATAGCGCTGCTCCCGTTCGGCTTGGTCGGCGTCGGCCTGGCGATCTCGATCACCGAGATCGCGCTCGCCGTCCTGATGCTCGGCCTTGCGCGTACGGTTATCGGTTGCTCGATAGGCGAGCTGCTTCGGCGGCTGGTTCCCGCGTTGATTGGGTCGCTGGCGGCGCTGGCGGTCGTCGCTCCCCTCGAGCACGTCATCATCCACGCCGACCAGCGGCCGTTGGGCATTGGTCTTGCCCTGCTCGGGCTGGAGACGGTGGGATTCGCCCTGGTCTACCTTGCTGCGGTGCGCCTGGTTGATTCGTCGGTCATCACCGACCTCACCGGGGAGGTACGGAGCTTGCTCGCCCGCAGGCGTCGGCGGATACCCCACTGAGGCGAGCTCCCCATGACATCCAGCACCACTCACATGGACCCGCGACGCCGGCATCATCTTCGCAAGGTCCAACCGTCACCACTTTGAGCACCCGCGAGCTAGTCACGGGGCGCGACAGACTGTGCCACAATGTAGCGGAACATGGAGTCGACTGGATCCGATGTAAGCACCGCAGCACTGTGATCGGATCCAGTCGTGGGGGCCACGCCAGGCGATCGGGCTGCGACGCGCCTCGGTGTGACGAGGGGGAATTTGCTGTGACTGGGGGCCCGATTTCCGCGTGCCGCGATACTCAAGATCGCGGCCATGCATCTCTGACCTGGCGGCGCCACGAGGGGCGGCACAAGGGGCGGGGAGGCAAGCGATGAGCATGCTGCAGGTTCAACTGGATCGCATCCTACGCCGCCGCTGGTGGGTGCTCGCTGTCATGGCGATCGCTCTGATGGGGACGGTGTTGTATTCAGTGGTCCAGAAACCGGCCTACACCAGCACGTGGGCCTTGAGAGTGGACTCGCAGGCGCGTGGACCCGAGCAGGACGCGGTGTTGGCGCAGGGGTATGTCGAGTATTTCAACCAGCCGTCTTCCAAGCAGGTTCTTCAGGCCATGGCTGGATTGTCGGCGGACGTAGCCTTCAGCGCACGCAACTCGGCGACCAGCCCAATTTTCTACATCGAGGCGACCGCGCCGACCGCCGACCTTGCTGTGGGGTCGGCCAAGAAGTTAGCCGAGACGTTCCGTGGGGAGATCAACTCCCAGGTGCGGCAGAGCAACGGACGCACGGTCGCCGACCTACGTGCTCAGATCTCGGCGGCCCAGGGCCGACTCACAACACTTCCGCACTCCTCCTCCGAGGTTCCACTGATCCTTCAGGAGATCGAGTCGTTGCTCGCAGGCGTCAACGACCTCCAGGCCACCACGACCAACCAGCTGACGGATGTGTTCCGCAGCGCCGGCGTGTCCAGCACGTCGCCGAACGTGGTGCTGAATTCGGTGCTGGCCCTGGCTGGCGGGCTGATCCTGGGAGTGGTGGCCGCACTGGCGCTGGCCAGCGCCGAGGATTCCCGGGTCACCTCAGCGCCCGGGACGCACCTGGCATCGTCACGGCCTTCCGCGCAGCATGACTCGGGTAAGCAGCATGACTGGGGAAATGGGGTGACGACCCAGAGCCTGGCTGATGGGGAGGAGTCCCGTGCGTGAGCGGGGGATCTCCGGCCCACTGCCACCCGGGGTGATCGACATTCCCACTGGTGCATCAACCCTCGCTGCGCGCGGGCGGACACCCTCAGTGCTTCGCGTCAGCGTCGTGGGTGGGTTGACGATCCTAGCGGTCGCAGCGTCGTGGGTGATGGCGCCGAGCACGGAGGGCCCGGGTCTGGCTCTGGTGGCCGTTGGTTTGGGCGTCGCAGCGGTGTTCTTCGGTGTGAACAGCCCGGTGCTCGCGGTAGTTCTGTTGCTCGTCGCCATGTTTCTCCGGTTCCCACTGAAGACTCCGGAGCTGCCGGTCGAGCCCCGCGTCCTTGCTTTCTTCGGCGTGGTGGGTGCCGCCACGGTCGCCGTCGCACGCGGAGTCAGCCGGGTGCCGAAACTTGGTCCGGTAGAGGGCGCGATGGCTCTCTACGTGATATGGAACATCGGCTCGGCGATCACGCCACATGTCTACCCGATGGGTGATCCAAGCACCGGCGTCTCAGACGCTGCGCACACCTTCATCCTGGTCAGTACGGTGATTCCCTTCACGCTCTATCTGGTGGCGCGCTTCGTCTTCGACCAAGAGTCGACAGCGCGCACCCTACTGTGGATGGTGATCGCTTTCGCCGGTTACTCGACGGCCGTCAGCATCCTGCAGTTCCATGCCCCGGCCCTGGTTTGGCCTAGGTACATCATCGAGCTGCCAGCTGAGACCGGTTGGGTTGGCCGCGCGAGCGGCGTGTTCAAACAGCCGGTGCTCAACGGGCTAGTCATCGTTATCGGTTTCGCGGTCGCCCTTGCGCTGGCGCATCAACCCCGCACGCCTCGCTGGCAGCGGCTGATGCTTTACCTGTTCGCGGTCGCCTCATTGTATGCAATCTTTCTTACTCATACCCGAGTCGTGTGGTTGGTTTTCGCGATCATGTTGGTTCTCGGGGCGGTGCTACTGCCCCGCAGTCGGAGCAGTTTCGTCGCGACGATCCTGACCGTAGGGTTCGCGATCGGCCTGAAGTGGGAGGCCTTCACCAGTGCGGACCGCAGCGCGGGCGGCGTGGGGTCGCTCCACGAGCTGAGCGACCGACTGAACATGATAACCACGTCCTGGTGGGCGATACAGGAGCGACCAGTAGCGGGGTGGGGGATCGGCCGGTTCAGCCATGTCAACACCTACCACCATCAGCAATGGTCTACGGAGGTCCAATGGAGGCACGGTTACGGCTACAGCTCCCACTTCACCGAGCTGGGCATTGCCGTTGAGCTCGGCCTGGTGGGGTTGGTCCTGTGGTTGGCAGTTCTGTTCCTCGTCGGTGGGCGTCTGATTCGATCGTTGTCCAACCTGCCACGCGACGGGCTGTGCGGGCGTGACCTCGCGGTGATCGCGCTCATCGCATACATCTCATTGATCATTGCAGGTCTGACTGTGGATGTCCGGTTCTTCGACTTTGCCAATGCACTGGTCATGCTGCTGGTCGGCGCCGCCGTCGGCTACGCCGACCGGCATGGCGTGGAGGTTCGAGGCCGGTGAATGCCACCGTGGAGGGGTCCGGGGACGGGGTGACGCCACAAACCGGACGAGTGCTGTGGGCGTCGACCAGCCTCCAGACCCAGGGCGGTATTACGACCTTCGTCCAGACGATGCGCGCCACCCCGCTTTCGGCCGCGTGGAAGATCGATCACGTCGCGACTCACCGTGACGGGTCGGTGCTCACCCGGATATTGGCATTCGCCCAAGGCTTGGTCAGCTTCCTGCGACTGCTCTTTGGCAGCAGACCGGATGTCGTGCACCTGCACGCTGCCAAGGACGCCAGTGTCGCGCGCAAGGCGGCCTTGTTGTGGATGGCTCGGGCGGTCCGGGTGCCGGTGGTGTTGCACGTCCACTCTGGACAATTCGGCGCGTTTTACGATCGCATGCCGCGTCCGGTCAGGTGGTGTATCCGCCGTACCTTGCGCCGGGCGAGCGCGGTGGTAGCACTCGGGCCCTTGCAGGCGCAGCGGCTGCATCACATCGCTTCCGATGCACGGATCGTTGCGATTCCGAACGCAATCCGTATCATCGGGCCGGGCCGACGTGCTGGCCCGAGCGAACCGGTTCACGTCGTCTTCCTGGGGCGAATCGGTGACGCAAAGGGTACGTTCACCCTGCTCGACGCCTGGGCAAAGCTGGTCACCGAGGGATCGAGCCTCGCGTCGGCGAAGTTGACTATCGCTGGGAATGGGGAGGTCGACCGCGCTCGAGCGGTGGTTGCGCGCCTCGACCTCGCCGGGTCTGTCCAGGTGTGTTCCTGGCTGTCGACCTCCGAGGTCGCTGATCTGCTCGCCACGGCGCACGTGCTCACCCTGCCTTCGCGCTACGAGGGCCAGCCGATGGCGGTCCTGGAGGCGATGGCGCGCGGGCTTTGCGTGGTCGCCAGCGCGGTCGGTGGCATCCCCAACTTGATCGAAGACGGTACGAGTGGCGTGCTCGTTCCCCCGGACGACGTCGATGCGCTGGCTGCGGCGTTGCGCACTGTGATCAGTGATCGCGAGATGCAACGCCGTCTCGGCGATGCGGCGCTGGGCCGCGCCCGTCAGACTTTCGACGTCGATGTCATGTGGCGTCGTTTCGACGCGCTCTATCAGGAACTGATGAGGCCTACAGACGACCGGATCGGCAAGCTCCGTCGGAAAGGATTCTGACGTGCTTCGCCACCGGGTACGGCCCTCCGGACCGATCCGGGTCTTGTTCATTGTGCCTGCCCTCGAATGGGGCGGTGCCGAACGTCAGCTGGCTACGCTGCTCCCAGCGATGGACCCAACCCGATTCGCGCCATCGGTCGTGTGCATCGGAAAGAAGGGGGCTCTGTTCGCTGAACTGGTCGCCGCGGACATACCCGCGCACGCCATGGGAACGACGAAACGCGAGTTCGGATGGGCGCTGGCGCAGCTCATCAGTTACATGCGTCGCAACCGACCAGACGTCGTCGTGGTCCGGGGTTACAACGCCGAAGTGCTCGGCAGAGTCGCGGCGCTGCTGTGCGGTGTGCCGCGATTGGTGGTTTGGTTGCACCACAGCTCTGATATCACCCCACGCGGCCAGGTCCAGCGACTCGCCGATTGGTTGCTTGGGTTTGTGACGAGTGCCTACTACGGGGTCGCGTTCAGTCAACTTCCCTACTTGACCCAAGTGCTCGGCTATCCGCAGGGCAAGGTGCGGATCATCCACAACGGTATTGACCCGGTCCAGTTTCCCTACGCCTCGACCTCGCACCGTGACTCCAAGCTTGCCCTCTCCCTGGGCCTCGCAGCGGAGCACGCCGTGGTCGGAATCATCGCGGTGCTGCGACGGGAGAAGGACCACGCGACATTCCTCCGCGCAGCCCGTCTCGTGCTCGACCGGGTACCCCAGGCCCGCTTTCTGGTGGTGGGCGATGGGCCGTTGCGTTCCGAGCTGACTCGGCTGGTGGCGGAGCTCGGCATCGCCGACAGTGTGATCTTCACCGGATCGCGAAGTGACGTGCGCGACCTGTTGTCGCTCGTCGACGTATTCGCACTCACTTCCACGACCGAGTGCTTCCCACTGGCGCTGCTCGAGGCCATGGCCATCGGACGGCCCGCGGTGTGCACCGCTGTCGGTGGCGTACCCGAGATCATCGAGGAGGGAGTCACCGGGCACATGGTGCCGGCGCGCGACCCTGCTGCTCTCGCCGAGCGGCTGGTCGATCTGCTCGGTGATCCCGCGCGCGCCCGGGCGATGGGACGTGCCGCCCGGACGCGGTTGGAATCGGAGTTCACCCTGGAGCGCTCGGTCGCCAGCGCCGAGCGGACGATCGAGGAGACCGCAGGCCGCTTGCCAGCCGCTGCGCGAATGGCAAGAGAATGAGCGTGAAGTCCCGTCGGGTTCGGCTTCCGCTTCAATTGAGCCTCATTGTCGACCACATACACGTCGGCGGGGCGGAGGTCCTGCTGCTCAACCTCTTCCGGCATTTCGACCCGGCCGTCGTGCAGCCTCGGCTGATCTGCCTCCAAGAGGCAGGCACGATGGCCAGGGAGTTCGAGGCATACGGGTTTCCGGTCACCGTAATCGGGCGAAGTGGTCGCTACGACATGCGGACTGTCCCGCGCCTGGCTCGGCGGTTCCGTCAGGACCGCACGGATGTCGTTCTCGTCACGCACCTTCACCCAGCGCCACTGACACTCGGCCGGCTCGCAGCGCGGCTAACCCTACGGGCAAGCGTGGTGGCGCCACACGGCATGGACACCCTCACCTTCACCGGCCGGCGCTGCCTGCCCCGCCACGATGTCGAGACGCTCTTCCTCTCCGACGCGATGGTGCTGGTGGCGCCCAGCCAGGGCAGCTACCTACACCGCGAGGAAGGAGTGGGGCGGTATCCCTGGCGGCGGATCCCGGAGGTCGTGATTCCCAACGGCATCCCGCTGCCGCCAGTGCCAACCGCCATAGACCGCGCCTGGGCGCGCGCCGAGTTGTACCTCGACGAGCAGGACGTCGTCGTGGGGATCGTGGCCCGGCTGGAGGCAGTGAAGGCGCACGAGGTCCTCTTCGACGCCCTCGCCAAGCTGGCGCCGGCCGATTCCCGGCTGCGGCTCGTCGTCGTCGGTGACGGCGACCGGGAGGCAGACCTGAAGGGGCTGGCAGACACCCTGGGCATCGCCGACCGGGTGCGCTTCACCGGTCTTCGACGCGATGTCGCGCAGTTGCTGCCTGGGTTCGACATGGCGTGCCTGACCTCGCGGTATGAATGCGCCCCGCTGGTCGTGATCGAGGCGATGGCGGCCGGGCTGCCGATTATCGCGACTGATGTCGGTGCAGTGCGGGACATGATCAACGATGGCGAAGAGGGCGTCATCGTCAACGTCGGTGACGTCGATGCTCTCGCCGACCAGATCGCGATCCTTGCTGCGGACGCGGATCTGCGAACGCGAATGGGTGCCCGAGGGAGGATCTGCGCCGAGCGCAAGTTCCGGATCGAGGACACCGCGGCCGCGTTTCAGCGCCTTCTTATCTCGCTGGCGAGGGGCCAGGCAGTGGAGCGGGGGACATGATGTGCATGCGGTCAGTGTCAGATCCACATGTCCTGATCATCGTGCAGAACCTGCCGGTGCCGCTGGATCGCAGGGTCTGGCTCGAGTGTCAGGCGCTGGTCGCGGCCGGATATCGGGTGTCCGTGATCTGCCCGAAGGGACCGGACGATCCGGCGTTCGAGGAGATCGACCGTGTGCGCATTCACAAGTACCGGCCCGCACCGCCGGCTCGCGGTCTGGTCGGCTACCTGTGGGAGTTCAGCTACTGCTGGCTGCGTACCGCCTGGCTGGCTGGACGGATCTGGCGACGGGAACCGTTCGACGCGCTGCAGGCGTGTAATCCGCCGGACACCTACTGGGCCCTAGCCCTGCTGTACCGCCCCCCACTATGCCGTCATCACACCGCGAAGTTCGTCTACGACCAGCACGATCTGAATCCCGAGGTGTTCCGATCCCGCTTTGGCGAGCCCACCGGCCTCGTCCAGCGGGCACAGCTGCGGTTCCTGTACTGGCTTGAGCGGTGCACATACCGGTTAGCGGACCACGTCATCGCCACCAATCACTCATACCGGACCATAGCGATCGACCGCGGCAGGTGCAGGCCCGACGGCGTGAGCGTCGTCCGCAGCGGCCCTGACACCCGGAGGATGCGACCGGTCGACGGCCTACCGGTACTGCGGCGAGGACGGTCGCACCTGCTGGTCTACCTCGGTGTGATGGGCCCCCAGGACGGTGTGGACATGGCGCTGCGCGCCCTGCAGGTTCTGGTAGCAGCGCACGGCCGCACGGATGTCCACCTGGCACTGCTGGGCTTTGGTGACTGCTACCAGGACCTGGTGCGGCTCGCCCGCGAGCTGGGTCTTGAGGAGTACGTCACGTTCACCGGTCGGGCTGACGCGCGGATGATCACCGAGTACCTGTCCACCGCCGACATCGGCCTTGCTCCGGACCCGCTCAACCCGCTCAATGACGTGTCGACGATGAACAAGACCATGGAATACATGAGCTTCGCCCTGCCGGTGGTCACCTTCGACCTGGTCGAGGCGCGCGTGTCGGCCGGTGACGCGGCGGTGTACGTCGATCCCATCGGCACGCTCGACGAGTGCGTCCACCGCTTCGCCGAGGCGATCACCGAGCTGATCGACGATCCGCAGCGGCGGGCGGGGATGGCCCTCGCGGCCCGTCGACGTGCCGAGTCCGTCCTGGACTGGCAGCCGCAGCGCCGGGCGTACGTCGCTGTGTACGACCGTTTACTCGACTTCGCGTCGACGCCGTGCCCTTCGCCGGATCCGGATTCGGTCGGCGGCACCGACGAGTGGGGACACCACATGATCAACCTCGCTGATCCGCATGAGTTTCGAACGTTCGCTCGGCAACGCAGTCGACCGCATGCCTCACCGAATTCGTCTCCGAATGCCTCACCGCTTGCCTCGGAGCGGTGATCCTATCGATCACGCGAGCAGGGTCGAAGAGTTGAGGGGATCATGGTTGCAGCCGGAAGAAGCCTGATGGTCTTGTGCTGGCACAACGTCGAAGGAACTTGGTGCTTTCCCTCAGCATCCGGAGCTGGCAGGAGCGGACTTGAGCGCCAATTGAGAGCACTTCGCAGTGCGACCAACATCGTCCCACTCGGCTGGGCACTGCAAGCTATGAGCGACGGCCTGGCCCTTCCGCCACGAGCATTGGCGATCACGTTTGATGATGGTTACCGGGACAATCTTACTTTAGCTGTGCCCTTATTGTGCATGCTCCGGATCCCTGCCACATGCTTCTTGGTCCCGGGTATCCTGTCTGGAGACGTCGTTCCTTGGTGGGAGAGGTTGGCCTGGGCATTTGCAGAGGCTCAGGCCGACCACGTCGAATTGGACCGGCAGCGAGTTATGCTATGTAGCGACTCGGACCGGTACGCCGTGTTTCAGAAGGTGGCTGCACAACTTAAGGGCCGCGAGCGGAGACACCGAGAATCTGCGGTCGACGAACTTGCGGTAAGGCTTGCACCTGCCGGGGAGTACCGCGCACAGGACCAGTTCCTCGACTGGGATGGTGCGCGAGAACTGCAGAAGCACATGGAGATCGGTTCCCACTCCATGTACCACTCGATTCTCTCTAGAGAGACTACACAGGCGCAGCATGAGGATCTTGCGGACTCCCGACGACAGCTTGTAGACGGATTGGAC
Source organism: Pseudonocardiaceae bacterium (assembly GCA_035640975.1). GTDB lineage: Bacteria > Actinomycetota > Actinomycetes > Mycobacteriales > Pseudonocardiaceae. Next base: position 16,899 of record DASQVB010000117.1, on the reverse strand, counting down.
ACCGATATCCGGTTACTGGCCTATCCGAACGGCACAAAGATCGACTACAATGCTGACACCTTCGTTGCTGCCGAGCAGGCTGGTTACACCTATGCATTGACTACCGAGTATGGCTGGAACACGCGGTCTACAAACCGTTATGAGATCCGTCGTTGGGTGATTCGCCCCGAGCGTGGGGTTTTCGAACTCGGGAAAATTCTTCGTGACATGGTGTGGCGCGCGCGACGTTGACGGATTGTGCTCCGGCACAAGATATCAGGGCTCAGCCAGCGCCAGCATGTCAGTGGTGTGGGTAGGCGACGATATTTCGTGAGCTGCCGACCCTCCAGTTGTCGAAGTAGATGGTGCCGGGGGTGCTGATGTAGCCGTCGCGATAGTAGCCCGTCTTGAGGTAGCTCGTAGCCTCGCCGTCCGGATTGGGATACATGGTGCCGGAGGCTGGATGAAACCGCGGCAGAACTAGCTCGTTGCCTTGCCAGATCTCTACGTAGCCGATGTCGGGATCAGGGGAAAATTTGACGTGGAACACCCAGTCAACCCATTGACCGGTCACTGCACGGCCGATCGGCTTCCGGAAGTGCTCCGGTCCGTCGGGATGGCCGAAGCCGCCACTGAGCTGGTACTTGCCGGCTCCGACACCCAGCTCCAAGGGCGGCGAGCCCTCCCCTTCATTTTTCCACTGCGTGATGGTCTGCCAGTCGGATTTGATGGGGAAACCCTCGCCCAGCAGGGTAGAGAAGCCGAAGTACAGTTCGTCACCGGCCTGAATTTTCTCGATGTTCGGTTCGATTTCACTACGGCTACCGCAGCATATCCCTTTGCGCTTTCGGGTGCCTGGGATCGTCATCGCCACGGCGTACTTCCCCTGGCGGACCAGGGCCGGGTCGGACACGACGGATGGTGGCAACGCACCACCCGCGACGTTCCACGGCGTGTCCTTGAACTGCGACAGATCCCCAGTCTCCACATCACCGTTCCACCACAATTCACCGGCCAATGGCTCACGGGGCTTCCAGTCGTAGGTGCAGCCGCTCAACCCGATCAGGATGATGAGACCGGCGACCAGCCCTAGTCGCGGGGACATGCGACGCAACATACTTACCTCCTGTCGCCACAGTCGGCCGACTACTTGGCGGTCCGCGAGCTGATCGGGTCCTGCGTCGGTTTTTCACGGTACCAGCGAGGCAGTGAGTTTGGCATGCTCAGTAGCGCTGCGGAAGCATCGGGTTATGTTGCCGTCCGATCGCGGGTGCTGATGAAATCACGCACCACGCTTGCAGCCAGTCTCGACGCTGGGCGCTCGGGAGACACCATCCTACGACATATTTCATAGGCAGGCGTCTCCGGAGAGCTGGTGCGTCCCCATGTTGTTATCGCATGTGCGTAGCCGGCATCTCGTGCTGCTGCAATGGTGGTGATGTCGTAATCATTTCGTCCACCGTTTGGGTAGGCAAGCGTCTCGACGGGAGTCTGAAGTTGATCCTCAAGCAACCGGCGGGACTGACGTAGATCCTCGCGCTGGGATTGCTCTACTTCACGAGCCAAGATTGCATGACGCATGGTGTGAGACCCGATCGAGACTCCTGCACGCACAAGGTCAAGCGCACCTTCCCAGTCCATGAACAGTTCATCGGCGTGGTAGATGCCCTTCGGATCGAGCGCTTCCACCAGGCTCTCTAACGCCAGGTACCGAGCAGCGTGGTCACGGCCCTTCAAGCTCTCCTCGATGCTGTCGAGCGCCAGGATCCGCTCCGGTGTCCCGGAGAGATCGAAATGCGTACCCTCGAAGTCAACTGAGCGAACGCGGGCGCGCGACATCGCCCAACCCAGACGTTCCCACCACGCGTGCACTTGACCGGAGAGGAAGCCAGGTACCAAGAACACGGTCGTTGGTATATTCAGTCGGTTCAATAAGGGGACAGCTAACGTAAGATTGTCGCGATAGCCATCGTCGAATGTAATTGAAACGGCACGTGGAGGCAGCGGGCGACCGGCATCCAGCGATTGTAAAGCTTTGTCCAGAGGCACCACGTTTGCAATCCGTCTCAGGACTCTCATCTGGCGGGAGAAGGATCTGAGCCCATTCCCGGGAGGCGTCGGCCAGCGCCAGGTCGACTCGATATTGTGATAACCGAGGACCAGCAGTCGGTTGCTGTTCGGTGCACGGCGCATTCGGACTTCCTCTCGACATCTCTCAGCTCATCAGGCCATGGCCGACGTTTGTCAGACCAGTCGGGCTCAAGCCGGTCCGGTGCCACATGTCGGCGCCGAGCGGTTGCCGGCGTCGACCACGACGCGGCACTTGGCAAGATGACCCCAGCTCATTACGCGGAGCATGACCCACCGTCGTGGGACCGTCACCACACCCGATGTGAGGGGGGCCGGTATCTGTTTGCACGGCGTGCCTCACCGAAGCGTCAGCTGACTGATTGTCCGCAGGACTGCTTTTTTCAGGCCTGGGTGGTCCTTGACCCATGGTCCGAGGTACCGGCGTGGTGCTCGGGCTGCCCGACCTGCCAGGGCGCGCGGGGAGCCATCGTCGACGGCACCGCGCGCGACGACAAGATCGCCGGTCTTGAGAGCATTCTTGTATCCCTCGTGACCCCGCCCCAGGTTGAGCAGGCCGATACCGTGGCCGGCGGCCGCCTCGGCCATCAGGAAGTGCAGCAGGATGCCGGGGGAGTACTGGCCCAGCGCCGGATCGTAGGCGGGAAACCAGCAAGCGAGAGTGGACGACGAGCGCAACCCGAAATAGCCTGCGGCTGGCTTGTCAGCCACGTAAAGCATGGACAGCACTCCGGAGCATCCGCACGCGGTGTCGGTGGTATCGAACAGGTCCCACACCAACCTGGCGATCCAAGGAATGGCGAAACGGTCCCACTCATGGATCTGGCGGTACTGAGCGGATTTCCAGTCCATGAGGGTATGCAGCGCCGTTGGATCCTGGTCGGCGAATTCGAAACGAAGCTCCCCAAGCTCCCGCTCCATCTTGCGTTGCTTTCGCAACATCGTCTGCACGCTGCTGCGTGAGTTGCGTCGTCGGTAGTCGAGATAGGCCTGATACCCCTGGGTCACATCTATGACGGGAGTCGGCCACCGCCTGATCCCGACCAGTCCGTCCGGAACCTGTTCCTCGATCAGCGTGTGGAAATCCCAACTGGCCAGGCCACAGACCTTCAGCAGGTCCCGTGGGCTCCATTGCCATCCCGGCGTGTGCACGATTCCTTGGCAGTCGGAAAGCCCTTCCCCAAGCGGCCTCGCGGCACGACTCCCGCGCAACTGGTAACAGAAGAAGCCGACGACCGCCCGGTTCTCCTCGAGCACGGCGACTCGGACGTTCTCCCGAACCCGGTCGACGGCCAGCGCGTAGCCCGGTCCGAGGAACGGGCTGTCAAGATGGGGACTCGCCTGCTGCATAGCGCGCCAGCGCGCGATCTCGTCGGGCCCCAACTCTCCCGGACGGGTCACCGAGGCTCTCACCGAACGCCCCCTTCAATCACGCGAGTGGGATTGGGTGTCGGGCACAGCGAGTTCAGTAAGCGCCGGTGCCCCGCAGAACTGCGCCGACCGTCTTCCAGATGATCAAAGCATCCAACGCGAGAGACCAGTTCTCCACGTAGCGCAGGTCCAGCCGGACCGATTCCTCCCAGGGCAGGTCGCTGCGGCCGCTGATCTGCCACAGACCGGTTAGCCCCGGCTTGACCAGTAGCTTGCGCTGCGCATCTCGGGAGTAACAGGCGACCTCGTCGGGCAGCGGCGGTCGGGGGCCGACCAGCGACATCGATCCGGTCAGCACATTGAAGAGCTGGGGCAATTCGTCGAGCGAGTACTTGCGCAGGAACGCGCCCACTCGTGTCAGCCGCGGGTCCTGACGCAGCTTGAACAGCGGACCGGAGCCCTGATTGTCGTCGGCGAATTCGGGCTGACGCTGATCGGCGTCTACCACCATGGACCGAAACTTGATCATCAAGAAGTGCTTGCCGTGCTTGCCGACTCGGGACTGACGGTAGAGCACTGGTCCGCCGTCGCTGCGCACCGCGATTGCCAGAGTGACCATCACCGGTGCGATCACCAGCAGTAGCAGGCCGGCCACCAACCGGTCACCCACCGCCTTGATCACTCGCGGCAGCCCGGTGAACGTGGGTGCGGTGAGCCGCAGCAGCGGCAGACCGTCTACGGCGGCCACGTGTAGCCGGGGACCGGCGATCTCCATGAGACCGGGATCGACGACCAGCTCGGCGCCCGTGCCTTCGAGGTCCCAGGCCAGATGGTGCAGCCGCTGCGAGCTCCAACCCGGTGTCTGGGCGACCGAGACCACGCGGTACCGGCAGCTCCTCGCCACCTTCGCCACTGAGTCCAGGTCACCAACGACAGGCACCTCGAGGATGCTGCGGCCGCCGTTGATGCCGGCGCCGGAGGGGGTGCACGCGCCCGTCACCGCCCACCCGTGGTGTGTGGCCCTTCGAGTGCGCACGATGAGCTCGGCCACCGCGTCCTCGGCGCCGACCGCGAGGACCTCGTGCAGGCAGGCGCCGTTGCGGCGAAGCCGGTGCAACACCTTGCGCAGGATCAGGCGACTGATCGCGGCCAGGATGAACGCCACCGGGACGACGCCAAATACGTACGGCCGCACTTCGGGCAGCTTCAGCGCCAGGCCGACCAGTCCGACCATCACCGCGACGGTGACGAGAGCCCGCAGCACCCGGCTGAACTCCTCGGAGCCTTGCCCCAGGACCGATGAGTCCCAGGCCCGCGTGAGACCGAGAGTGACGGCCGCCAGCGCCATCAGGACCAGGCCGAGCGTGACGTGCAGGTCATCGATGCCGGGCGCTTGGCCCCACCACAGATAAAGTCCGAGTGATACCGCCATTGCCGCCAGGTCCGCGCCGACCACCGTGTGGGCGTATCGGACCTCCCAGCGTGGCCGCGCGACCGCCGTGCGCAATCGCCTGGTCGCCCCGAGGCCGGCATTGTCGAGCCGCTGTGGAGGAGACCCCACCAGGCCCGCTGCTGCGAACGACTTCCCATCTCCGGCTGATGCGCCGGCGTTCGTGCTCACGTCACCACCCCCCTGGTGCATGAACTCCAACATTGATCACTCAACCGCAAGGCTGTGTGACTCTAAGTAACTAAGTTGGCCCCAGATCTATCCTACCCGAGTGACTCTACCGGAAATCGCACTACCGTCGTGACGGTATGAATAGGAAATAGTACTTTGGGGGACAGGATCGTGCCGCGCCGTACCGATTGGGAGTAGCAGCGTGACGTGATATCCACGACGCGGTCGGTCGACGTGGACTTGGTCGGCGGCCGTCTCCGGAAGCGGATGTGCTTCTGCACGCTGCTCAGCGTTCCAGCTACGCCAGTGCTGCGCATGCGGCGCACGGGTGAGCCCGCCGCCGTGACTTTCTTCCGCCGCGGCCGGTGCCAGTAGGCTGCTTGCCCTGGCAAACAGGAATCCCAGGTGACTACCACTGCGGCGGTAGAGGCATAGGTATGCCTTATCATTCTGGTGATCGTGCGCGCTGCCCAGGGGCTACCTGCTCCTAGCCACCCACCGTGGAGTTCCGATGAGCACGACCGCAGTGATCGGGCTGATGATTCTCGCCTGGATCCTGTTGGCGATCCCGCTTGCGCTACTCGTGGGGCGGATGATCAGGCTACGAGGGCAGCGTTCAAACCGGACCGTGCCGAGGGCGTCGGCGGAGAGTCAGCCGAGCGACGATGCCGAGTCGTTTCATGCGCCACCTGGGTGGCAGCTACGCAACAAGACCTGACAGTGGGCAAACGTCAGGTGCCGGTGGGCACAATTTGAGGATCTTGTCGTTGTCGCCGTTGCTGGTGGTGACTTATAGCGCTCCGTCGGGTCCGGGGCGTACTGCGCGTAGCCGGCAGTAGCTGCCGGCGAGCTGGGGGAGTTGGCCGGCGGCGGTCACGTTGCCTTGGAGTCCACTCGTATCAGCAGCAGTTTGGAGCCGCGTACCCCCGGCTGGCGCAGCGCACGGCGTAGGTGAGGGTGTCGATCAAGGACTCCATCGATACCCATCCGACCGCTCCCGCCCGCGCGGCTTTGACTGCCTGCTCCGGTCACGGCTGGCGGTGAGGACCACGAAGTGTGCGGGCGGCCACACGGTGCGGAACAGCGCGAGCAGCGGGGCCCGTCCCGGGCCCAGGGTGACCTCGATGGCGATGACGCCCGGGCGCGCGGCGGTGACCAGCACCTCTGGATGAGGATCGGGCGCCGCACAGTGCCCGACAACGACGATGTCGGGTGTGCTGGACAGCCTGGCCGCAAGCGCCTCGGTCAGCATCTGGGGATCGTCGACAAGCAGCACCCGGACGGGACTGACACCGTGAACCGTGCTCGCCGCATCCCGCCGCTCACGGCTATCCCGTCTTGACGCGGCCATCCGGGCCGTGCTGATTATGATCGACCAGGTCGTAGCGCACCGCGAAGGTGGCGGCCTCCAGCCGCGAGTGCACTCCGAGTTTGGTCAGCAGCGCCTGCACGTGGCTTCGTACCGTGGTGGTCGAGACACCTAGCCGTAGGGTCATCGCACGGGTATCGAGGCCCTCGACAAGCAGCGCCAGGCATTCCCTCTCCCGGGTTGTCAGATGCGCAGCGAGCCGGCGCGCTTCGGAGATGTCGGATCGAGCCGTGGTCGCTCGGGGGGCGTCCAGCACGACCGCGCCGTTGACGACTCGTTGCAGCGCCTGGACCAGCTTGCGCACGCCCCACGTTTTGTCCACATAGCCAGCGGCTCCCAACCGCACGGCGCGGCGCATCGCATCGGTATCACCCTCTGCGGTGAGCACGAGTATCCGGGTCGCCGGGCTTACCACCAGAATATGGCCGATCGCGGCTACTCCGTCGCCATCGGAGAAATGGCGGCTCAGCAGGCAGACATCCGGCCGATGGTGACGGACTGCCTCGATGGTCCCGGCCAGACTCCGGCCTACTGCCGGCACCCGAAATCCGGCGCCGACCAGCACGGATACCAGCGATTCCACGAAGACCACGTGGTCGTCGCCGAGCACGATGCTCGTCATGTCGCGCCTACCGGATGGCCCGCACGCGTCCACCTTCCATCGATCGCCACTATTCCCACCTCACCATTGCATTTATTTGCTAGGAAATCGCTTGTTCTGGTCCGGGCGCAGGACCAGAATACACGCCATAGTGCAGTTGGATAAGCGATCGATCGCCTTCAGCATACAACGCAACGATGCGATCTGATTACCGAGATCGCTGAACTCGGCACCTAATGCGGCAGCGTCCTGGCACGTAGAGCGCGCCCTCAGCGGTCCGGGAGCGAGCCGGCCGGTAAAGTGGGTTGTGCGACCCCGGTGCGCCGGTTGCGTCCCGGGCAGGGGTCTGTTCCGCGTCGACTTCGAGTCGACTAGGTCTTACCGAGAGGTCTTCCCGAAAGGCTCACCACGGTGCCCGTAGCGACCGCGCTACCGACCACATCCGCTCACCTGGCCGGCCTGCTGGAGGCGGTGCTGCCGGAACCCTCGCTGCGTGCGTTGGTCGAGGGGGCTGGGGCACCCGAGATGCAGCTGCTGGGGCCGCCGGCGACCCGCCCGTTGGCTGTTGCCGCGCTGGCCCGCGCCGGCCATCCGGTGCTTGCCGTCACCGCCACTGACCGGGAGGCCGGTGAGCTGACCGCCGAGGTGGCTGACGTGTTGGGCGCCGGGGTGGTCGCCGAGCTGCCCTCCTGGGAAACGCTGCCGCACGAGCGGCTTTCCCCGCGAGCGGACACCGTGGGACGCCGGCTGGCTGTGCTGCGCCGGCTGGCTCACCCCGAAGAAGGCGCTGCGGGGTCTACCAGGCGGCTGCAGGTGGTGGTGGCCACGGTGCGGTCGTTGATCCAGCCGATGCTCGGCGGGCTCGGCGAGATCACCCCGGTGCGGTTGCGGGTCGGGCAGGTGCACGACTTCGACGAGGTGCTGACCCGGTTGGCCGACCTCGCTTACACCCGAGTTGACATGGTGGACCGGCGCGGTGAGTTCGCAGTCCGTGGCGGCATCATCGACGTCTTCCCACCCACTGCCGACCATCCGCTGCGGGTGGAGTTCTGGGGTGACGAGGTCTGCGAGATCCGCTCGTTCGCCGTCGCCGACCAGCGCACCCTGGCGCCTGCCGACGAGCTGCACGCACCGCCGTGCCGGGAGCTGCTGCTCACCGACGCGGTGCGGGCCGCCGCGGCACAGCTCGCCGCGCACGCGCTAGCCGGGCCGGTCGGCGAGCTGCTGGAGAAAGTCGCCTCCGGCGTCCCGGCCGAAGGTATGGAGTCACTCATCCCAGTGCTGGCAGGGACCGAGCTCGCCCTGCTCACCGATATGATGCCGCAGGGCACGCACGTGCTGCTGGCCGATCCGGAGCGGATCCGGGCCCGGGCCGCCGATCTGGTCCGCACCGGTGAGGAGTTCCTGGAGGCGTCCTGGATGGTCGCTGCGGGCGGCGGTGCCGCCCCGGTCGACGTCGCGGCGCTGAACCTAGCGGAGTGGGATATCACCGCCTCGGCCTACCGCAGTCTCGGCGAGGTCGCTGAGCATGCCCGCGACACCGGGGTGGCCTGGTGGACGCTGAGCCCGCTGACCACTGACATCGAGGGCCCGCTGCGGTTGCAGATCGTCCCCGCGCAGTCCTATCACGGTGACGTCGCGCGCGCCTTCGCCGACTTGCGTGCACATACCGCCACCGGTGGTGCGGCGGTCCTGGTAGTCCCCGGTACCGGCACGGCGCAGCGCGCCTGTGAGCAGTTGCGTGACGCCGACGTACCCGCCGTGCATGCCGCCGACGGGCTTGCGCAGCCACCAGCCGCGGGCACCGTCACGGTGGTCCGCGGCACCCTGGAGGAAGGTTTCCTGGCCCCCGCGCTGGGACTGGCGGTGCTCACCGAGACCGACATCACGGGTGCCCGTGGCGGTACCCGTACCCAGGACATGCAGAAGATGCCGGTCCGCCGCCGCAACGCCGTCGATCCGTTGGCGTTGCAGCCAGGGGATCACGTGGTGCATGAGCAGCACGGCATCGGCCGCTTTCTCAAAATGGTGGAACGTACCGTCGGCGGGTCAACTCGGGAGTACCTGCTGGTGGAGTATGCGGCCAGCAAGCGGGGCCAGCCGGGGGACCGGTTGTTCATCCCCACCGACCAGCTCGACCAGGTCACCCGCTATGTCGGCGGGGAGCTGCCGACCCTGAACAAGCTTGGTGGCTCGGACTGGGCCAAGACCAAGGGCCGGGCTCGCAAGGCGGTCAAGGAGATCGCTGCCGAGCTGGTGCAGCTCTATGCGGCTCGGCAGTCCTCGCCGGGGCACGCGTTCGGTCCGGACAGCCCGTGGCAGGCCGAGTTGGAGGACGCCTTCCCCTACACCGAGACGCCCGACCAGCTCGCCGCGATCGACGAGGTCAAGGCGGACATGCGCCGAGGGGTTCCGATGGACCGGGTGGTCTGCGGTGATGTCGGATACGGCAAGACCGAGATCGCCGTGCGAGCCGCCTTCAAGGCGGTGCAGGACGGCAAGCAGGTGGCCGTGCTGGTCCCCACCACGCTGCTGGCCCAGCAGCACCTGCAGACCTTCATCGACCGGATGCGTTCGTTCCCGGTCACGGTGCGCGGGTTGTCCCGGTTCAGCCACCCCGCCGAGTCGACGGAGGTTCTTGCCGGGCTCGCGGACGGTTCAGTGGACATCGTGATCGGCACTCACCGGCTGCTGCAGACGGGGGTGCGGTGGAAGGATCTCGGGCTGGTCGTGGTCGACGAGGAGCAGCGCTTCGGCGTCGAGCACAAGGAGCACATCAAGGCTTTGCGCACCGCTGTCGACGTGCTCACCATGTCCGCCACCCCGATCCCGCGGACCCTGGAGATGAGCCTGGCCGGGATCCGTGAGATGTCGACCATCCTGACACCGCCCGAGGAACGCCACCCGGTGCTGACCTACGTCGGGGCCTACGACGACAAGCAGGTCGGAGCCGCGATCCGCCGTGAGCTGCTGCGCGACGGGCAGGTCTTCTACGTGCACAACCGGGTGTCATCGATCGAGAAGGCCGCCCGGCGGATCCGCGAGCTGGTACCTGAGGCGCGGGTGGCGGTGGCGCACGGGCAGATGAACGAGGACCAGCTCGAACGCACCGTCGCCGGGTTCTGGGAGCGGGAGCACGACGTGCTGGTCTGCACCACGATCGTCGAGACCGGGCTGGACATCTCCAACGCCAACACGCTGATCGTGGAGCGCGGTGACCTGCTCGGGCTCGCCCAGTTGCACCAGCTGCGCGGGCGGGTCGGGCGCGGTCGCGAGCGTGGGTACGCCTACTTCCTGTACCCGCCCGAGGTGCCGCTGACCGAGACGGCGCACGACCGGCTGTCCACCATCGCCCAGCACACCGAGCTCGGCGCAGGCATGGCCGTGGCGATGAAGGACCTGGAGATCCGCGGTGCCGGCAACATCCTGGGCGGCGAGCAGTCCGGGCACATCGCCGGAGTCGGTTTCGATCTCTATATCCGGTTGGTCGGCGAGGCCGTGGAAGCCTTCCGTAGCGCGGCCGGTGCGGCGCCTTCTGGTGCTGCCGCGGAGCCTGCGCCGACGCGGGTGGAGCTGCCGGTGGACGCGCACCTGCCGCACGATTACATCCCCGGCGAGCGGCTGCGGCTGGAGGCCTACCGCAAGATTGCCGAGGCGGCGGACGCGGCCGGGTTGGCCGCCGTCACCGACGAGCTGACGGACCGCTACGGCGCACTGCCCCCTGCCGTGGTCACCCTGCTGGACGTCGCTCGGTTCCGCCAGGTGTGCCGGTCGCTCGGGATCGCGGAGGTGACCGCACCGGGCTCCACGCTACGTTTCGCCCCGGTGCAACTGGCGGACTCGCAGATGGTGCGGCTGAGCCGGTTGTACCCCAAGGCGGTCTACAAGCCCACGGTGGCGACCCTGTCCGTGCCCCGCCCCACCGAAGGAGCCGGCGCCGCTCTCGGCAAGGCGCCGTTGCGCGACCGCGAGCTGCTCGACTGGTGCACCCGGCTGGTCACCACGGTGCTCGGTCCGGGTCCCACCCCGACCGGCTGAACCCGCTCCCCGGCTTCAGCGGTACGCGGGCTCGCGCCGGTACTGCGGGACAGTCCACGCGCTGTGGGCGTCGACCACTCTGGTGCCCAGCGGCACCAGCGCGAGCACGGACAGCTTCAGCGACGCAAGACCAAATGGGATGCCGACGATCGTCATGATCAGCAGCAGCCCGGCGATGACGTGAGCGAAAAAGAGCTCCCAGCCAAACAGTACAATCCACACGATGTTGCCGATCACTGACGGCACACCCGCACCGCGTTGGACGACCACCCGGCGGCCGAACGGCCACAACGCATACCCGGCGAGCCGGAACGACGCGATGCCGAACGGGATCGTGATGATCAGCAGGAACGCCAGTACACCCGCGACCGCGTACAGCAGTGCAAGCCACCAGCCTGCCAGCAGGAACCACAAGATATTGCCGATGGTGCGCATGCCTCCAGGATGCCTGAACCGAACCGCTGCCGCTGGCGCGCGCACGGTTCATGACATGGTCATACCGCATAGGCAGCGGATCGACTTCTGGTGAGGCGCCGCTGCCGACACTGGCAGCCATACGGTCCGGATCTGCTTGCCCCGAGCACAGCGACCGGTCGAGGTGACGCCCGTGACCATCGGAGGAGTCCGGTGACCGCGAAGGCTGAGTTATTCGCGCCAAACGAAGCCAGATCGTCCGGCGCTACTGGTCGGGTCGTCCGGGTGGGTGTTTTGTCTTGGGGTGGGCGCGGAGGTGTGCGCGTTCGCCTTGCTTGCCGAACAGGCTGAGGAACTCGACGGGTTCGGCGTTGGCACTGCCGAACCAGTGTGGTGTGCGGGTGTCGAACTCGGCTGCTTCGCCGGGTGAGAGCACCAGATCGTGTTCACTGAGGATGAGCCGCAGTCGGCCGTTGAGGACATAGAGCCATTCGTAGCCCTCGTGGGTCTGTGGGTCGGGTTCCCTTGGGCGGCGGCTGGCCGGAATAACCAGCTTGTATGCCTGGATGCCGCCGGCTCGGCGGGTCAGGGGCAGGATGGTCATGCCGTGGCGGGTGACCGGGCGCAGGTGAATGCGCGGGTCTCCGGTGGGTGAGGCGCCGACGAGTTCGTCGAGCGTGACGCCGTGGGCTTTGGCCAGGGGAAGCAGTTGTTCGAGGGTCGGCCGGCGGGCACCGGACTCCAGCCGGGACAGGGTGCTCACCGAGATGCCGGTCGTTGCCGACAGGTCGGCCAGCGTGGTTTCTCGCTGCCGGCGCAGCGCGCGTAGCCGGGGTCCGACCGCGTCGAGCGCTTGGTCGATGTCGTTGTCCATGCCGTCAGCTTGCCAGATTGGCAATATAGTTTGCCACGATGACTGGTGGGGTCGCATGGTGGTCGTGGAGGTGGTCGTGGTGACCGATCAGCTGAGTGATGGCTATGACGTGGTGGTGGTCGGCGGTGGCGCTGCGGGGTTGAGCGGGGCGCTGATGCTGGCTCGGGCGCGGCGGTTGGTGGTGGTGATCGACGCGGGCGCCCCGCGCAACGCCCCGGCTGTGGGCGTGCACGGGCTGCTGGCCCAGGACGGGATCCGGCCGGCCGAGTTGCTGGAGCGCGGGCGGGCGGAAGTCCGTGGCTACGGCGGTCACGTGGTGCCCGGCGAGGTCGGCGCCGTGGCTCGCGAGAACAACGGGTTCGCGGTGGCGCTGGCCGACGGCCGGACGGTCCGTACGCGCCGGCTGCTGGTGGCCACCGGGCTGGTTGACGAGCTGCCGGACGTGCCGGGACTGCGGGCTCGGTGGGGTCGGGATGTGGTGCATTGTCCGTACTGCCACGGTTGGGAGGTCCGTGACCAAGCCATCGGCGTGCTGGCCAGTGGGCCGCTGGCGGTGCACCAGGCGTTGCTGTTTCGTCAGTGGAGCGCCGATGTCACGTTCTTCACCCACACCATGCCGCCGCCGACCGACGAGGAGGCGAAACAGCTGACTGCCCGCGGCATCAGCGTGGTGGACGGCGAGGTGGCGTCCCTGGAGATCGCCGAGGACCGCCTCGTCGGCGTGCGGCTGATCGACGGCACGGTGGTCAGCCGCGAGGTGTTGGCGGTCTCGTCGCGGATGGCCGCGCGCGCCGGCTTCCTGGTGGCGCTCGGGCTGCGGCCGGCGGAACATCCGTCGGGGGTCGGTGAGTGCATCCCGTCCGACGCGACCGGCCGTACCGAAGTGCCCGGGCTGTGGGCCGCGGGCAACGTCACCGATCTGGTCGCCCAGGTCGGTACCGCCGCGGCGGTGGGCGCTGCCGCGGCGGCCCAGATCAACGCCGACCTAGTCGCCGAGGAGACCCGACAGGCGGTCGCCGCCTACCGGGACCCATTCTCGGCCAAGTCCGAAGCGCATCTGGCGTGAAGTGGCGATGGGCGACCGTCGCCACGGCCTGTGAACCACGGAAGGGAACCGTGAGGCATGGCTGATCGGTTTCGACGGCATGCGTTGGGCTCGTTGGACGAGTCTGCCGCTGGATGCCGTCCGCCCCGCATAGCCGCTATAAATAGTGCCCGCAAGAGGATCCGTTACAGGCACTCGCATGTCCGCACTTGACGATGAGCGGACATGGTGTAGCCGTACCTATCGAGCGACGTCGGGCATGTCGCGGTCGGAAGAAGGACACTTGTGCCGGGGCGGGTTGGCTCCGCGATAGGATCGGATTCCCAAGCAGCCTTGTTCAGCGGACAGCGCGTGGTGTTACACCACAGCACCGTAACCGCTCAATGTGCTGTGGTTCCCTGGAACGCGTGGCGGTAGGCATGAGGGCTGGTTCCGACGACGCGTTTGAAGCGGTCGCGGAAAGCTGTGGGTGAGCCGAATCCGGCTTGTACGGCAATCCGGTCGATGGAATGAGTGGTGGCCTCTAGCAGGTACTGTGCCTGGCGGATCCGGGCGCGGTGCAGCCATTGCAGAGGTGTCGTACCGGTGTGTTCGCGGAAGCGGCGATTGAGGGTCCGGGTGCTCATCCCGGCGTGGGTGGCGATGCCGTTGAGAGTGAGGTCTTTTCCGGTGTTGTCCTCCATCCATCGCAGCAAGGGCTCCAGGGCCGACCCGCGTGGGGTGGGAGGTAGGTCGTGAACGATGAACTGGGCCTGCCCGCCCTCGCGCTCTAGGGGCATCACCGACAGTCGGGCGGCGTCCGCGGCCACAGTGGAGCCGTGGTCACGTCGGATCATGTGCAGGCACAGGTCGAGCCCGGCGGCGGCGCCCGCCGAGGTGAGGAACTGGCCGTTGTCCACGTAGAGCACACCGGGGTCCACGTCGACCTCGGGGTGGCGGGCGGCGAGCAGCGCAGCGGCGGCCCAATGGGTGGTGGCACGTCGTCCGTCCAGGAGCCCGGTGGCGGCGAGGATGAAGGCTCCCGCACAGATCGACGCGATACGGGTACCGTTGTCGGCCGCCCGTCGCAGCGCATCGAGGACCTCGGTCTGGATCGGGGCGGTGGGGTCGGCGCAGCCGGGCAAGATGATCGTGTCCGCTTCCGCCAGGGCGTCGAGTCCCCAGGGCGCCCGGATGCCGAACGTCTCAGTCTCGACCTCCGGGGTCGCTGCGCAGACCCGGACCCGGTACGCGGCGCGGCCGTCGGGCAGCCGGGTGCGGCTGAACACCTCGATCGGCGTGGACAGATCGAAGGCGATGACTCCGTTCAGAGCGAGAACGGTCACGGTGTGCATGGCCACAAGGTAGGCGTCAGTCTTATTCCGGCCAAGGGCTTCAGCAGGGCCATCGTTAGTCAATCGCGCTGGAGCAGCTTGGCGAGAATCCGTTGAAAGGTGGCGATCCAGCCGGTTCCTACTCGTGAAACCCCTGGTTAGTGTCGGTGCCAGCCGCATCCGGCAACGAGGCAACGAAAGGACTGATCGTTGATGCTCGCCCAGATCGTGTTGTTCGACGGCTTCGATCCGCTGGACGTCATCGCACCGTATGAGGTGCTGTACGCAGGCGGCATGGTCATCGAGGCGGCACTGACCGTCGAACTCGTCTCAGCGGAAGGAGCACGCGAAGTCCCCAGCGGTAGCGGCCCGCTGTCCCTACGAGCATCCGCCCGGCTGGACCCGCAACGCGCGGACCTGGTCGTCGTGCCAGGGGCGGCGGGCCGCCTCGCCCAAGACGGTGACGCCGTGAGCGAGGACACCATCTCGGTCATCTTGAACCGCACGCTCGACACAGACCTTCCGGCCCTGCTGAAGGAAGCCCTCGACCAGCCGGGATTGATCATGGCTACCATCTGCGGAGGCTCCTTGCTGCTCGCGATGGCCGGACTGATCGAAGGTCGGCACGCGACAACCCATCACCTGGGCATGGACCTGCTCGAAGCCAGCGGAACGATTCCGGTCAACGCCCGCGTCGTCGATGACGAAGACCTGGTGACCGGTGCCGGGGCGACATCAGGACTGGACCTGGGGCTGTACCTGCTGGAGCGCGAACTGGGCCCCCGTATCGCACATACCGTCGAAAAGCTTCTCGCGTACGAACGTCGCGGCACCGTATGGCACGACCACGGACTCCCGCCGGCCGTCGCCGTCTGACACCCCCGATGCCGATCGAAGGATCCGGACACTCGAGGCCATCGGCCCAGTTCTAGGTCACCGGCGGCCACGCCATGTCTGAAGGGCAGTCTGTTCGTGACGAAAATCCTGCTCTGCGTGCACGTTCTGGCCGTGATCGTCGCCATCGGGCCAGTGGCTGTCGCGGCCAGCATGTTCCCAGCCGCGGCCCGCCGCGCCGGGTCCGAGCCTGCCGTCATGCACACCCTGCACCGCATCTGCCGGGTCTATGCAGGCGTCGGCGTCGTAGTGCCCGTCTTCGGAATCGCGACTGCCTCGCGCCTGCACGTGCTCGGCGACACCTGGCTGATCGTGTCAATCGTCTTGACGGCGATCGCGGCCGCCGTGCTGACCCTGGCCGTGCTACCCCAGCAGAAGATGATTTTGGCAGAGCCGGCGAAGGGCACGACCGCACGGCTCGCCCTGCACACGGGACTGTTCAACCTCCTGTGGGCCACAGTCACCGTCCTGATGATCGTCCGCCCTGGCTCCACCACGGGAGTGTGATCGTGCGGCAGCCACTACGGATCGCCGCCAGTGTTGAATTCGTCTCCCTGATCGTGTTGCTAGCCAACCTCGCCACCGTCCACTGGCCGACCGTCTCCGCATTGACGGGCCCTATCCACGGCTGCGCCTACCTGTTCGTCATCATCGCGACAGTCAGCGAAGCCCAAGCAACGAGGCAAATGAAGACGTTGGCATTCCTCCCCGGCGGCGGCCTGCTCGTCCTGCGCCAGCTAACCAAGGGAAGCGAGTATGCGGATCGTCATCGGCGGCACTAGCGAACGCACGGGACAGCGGGTGGCGGCGCCGCCCTGGACCGTGGACACGCGGTCACCATGTGCCGAACGCACTCAGGCCGCTGACCGCGTGATGCTTGTGCAGGCCGCGTCGAGGGCTGATGGGGAATCGCAACCTGAGGGGTGAGATGCACTCCGGGATGAGAATTCTCCCAGCCAGCGTGGACAAGCGCATTCCCGCGGGTCCGGCCCCGCAATAACGCCCCGACGCCGGGAGTTTCCGGTGGTACATCTAGCAAGGGGTCTTGTTGGATAGTTCGTCTCGCCTCCGTCCAGCCACGGCACAATGTGGTGGGCGTGGCAGTAGCGAGGTGGGCGGTTGCAGGAGGGGAAGGCGCAGCCGCGGTCGCGTGGGGTGAGTGCGTCGCGCAGTGCGGCGGTGGCCAGGCGTTGTTGGCGCCCGACATCTAAGGGCATCGAGTCGCTGCCTAGCACCATCGGAATAAGGTACGCGTCACAGGCCAAGCGGCGGGCTTCGCTGGCGGTGAGGCA